>JBOFDD010000103.1:0-3374 GCA_051646645.1 Bacteroidales bacterium
CCTGCGCAATTGATTATTTTGAGGAATAATCAAATCGTATAAATCATAATGGCTGCTTAATGGTAATGTTTGTTGCTGAGATAACATAAATATATCCTTTTTTTATCACCTCTAAGATACGAAAAAAGGCGCAAAAAAAGAAACATAATACATTCCTTTTTTACACCTTTTTATTTGCTTATTCAAGATAGAGGGTTTTTCAGTGCCCTCCTAAGCGACTGGTGCATTTTTATAGATCAGGGACATTCCATGAAAGAAAACGGCGGTTTATACGGATATTCCGAAGCCGAGAAGACACTACGTGTTGGTTTAGCATTAAGAGATTATCTCCAGTCTCAGACAGATATTAAAGAGATACATATGTGCAGATTAACAGATGCGGACAATGTATCATTAGAAGGACGCACAGATATGGCGAATGCTACTGATGCCGACTTTTATTATTCTATCCATAGTGATGCTGGTTCTCCTCAATCCAACAGTACGTTATTCATGTACGGAGGATGGAAGGACAATGGAGTTGTTTTTGAAAAAGATCCCAAAGGCGGCAAGGACTTTGCTGATATAATTTGTCCTGATTTAACCGGTGTAATGCGGACAAACACACGCGGAGTTTATGCCGACAGATGTTACTACGATGGTGCAGAAACCCATGATAACAAATACCCTTATCTTTCTGTTAACCGACGCGCAATTATGGCTTCCATGCTAAGTGAAGCCGGATTTCATACGAATCCCGAACAACAACAGCGCAATTTAAATGCTGATTACAAACGAATGGAAGCATTGTCGGCATTCAGATCTATACTTGAATTCATGAAGGTAGAACGACCTCAGATGGGTGCAGTATGCGGTATGATAAAAGATAAAGAAACAGGAATTCCGGTAAACGGAGCAACCGTGCGCATAGGTGGAAAAGAATACACTACCGACAGCTACGAAACTTTATTCAAAAACTATTCGAAAGACCCGAACCAGCTTCATAATGGATATTTCTTTATTGAAGGATTCTCAGGTGGTGCTAATTTAGATATCCAATATTCATCGCCGGTACATAACCCAATTACAAATAGCATTACAATCGCATCTGCTCCTAACGGAAGAACGGCAGATAATATTACCTGGTGCGACATTGAACTTGTATCCAATGTGCCTGCAATAATCACAGCAACTGAATTCAGTTCCAACCAGAATCATCAGATAAAGCGTAAACCTATCAAACTATTTTTCTCCAGAAAAATGGATCGTGCAAGTGTAGAAGAAGCGATATCTGTATTGCCGGTAAAACCTTTTACCATCGAATGGATTGATGATTTCGGATTAATGATCAATACTGACAACTTTGACTGGAATCAGAGCTACACCCTCACTATTGATGCCCAAAAAGCGAAAAATCAACTTACAGCTCAGCTATTTGATGGAAACGGCGATGGAACTGCAGGTGATAATTTCGTACTCAATTTCAAAATGGCTGTTGAAGATAACACACCTCCGCTTCTATCGGATCAGTCTATAAATAACGATGGACAGGTAAACAGATTAAACCCTGTCATACGTTTTGTCTTTAACGAAGTGCTTGATGCAGCATCCGTTACATCTGATGCAGTAATATTAACTGATGAACAAGGTAATGTTATTCCGGCAACTATTCATCACAAAGTCATCGCTGATGAAAGTATTGTTCATCTGTATCCACAAACATTATCAGATAATCAGAATTATATTATTAAGATTAGTGACAAACTAACTGATGAAAGTGGAAATGCATTTGTTCCGCAAAACATTTCATTCCTTGTAAAAGAGCAACAATTAAAATCCAATCGTACGCTTGATGCATTCGAAACACTTGCAAACTGGTGGCAGCCTCAGCAATCGGGATCGTCAGTAGCCTATATTACCGATCAGACATCTGCTAAAATCGTAAATGATATTCACTTAAATGATACAGACAACAGCGGTAGTTGTAAATTAAATTATGGCTGGGATCTGAATGCATCAGGAGCTCCTTATCTAAGATTTTATTTACCTCCTGCAGCAGCGCAGAACAGCACAAAAATAAACCCTGATGATATCATTGAAATGGCTGTTTACGGTGATGGCTCAAATACACAGATCCGGTTTATGATACGCGATGGTAAAAACCAACTTGAAGGTAGCCCATGGGTTATTGTTAACTGGAAAGGATGGAAGCACGTAACATGGAATCTTAAAACAGAACCATCAACGGGATGGGTTAATGGAGATGGTATATTAGATGTTGTTGCCAATAAGCCTTTCTATCTGGACGGTATTCACATCAGATATCAAACCGGTTCTGCGCAAAACGGAGCTTTGCATTTTGATAACCTCAGATATATTCAGCATGCTGCCCCTGTAGGTATCGAGAGTGTCACTTCAGATTTTGAATGCGTGCTTTATCCAAATCCGGCAAATGATGTTGTAAATATAAAATCAGATGCAGTTATCTGTAATGTAAGTATATTCAGCACATCGGGTGCACTTATAATTAACAACGAGCCTTCGTCTGAGTCAGTTACAATCAATGTATCTGCTCTTTCAAAAGGTGCATATATCGTTCGCATAGTTACGGACTCTGGTTCCACTACGAAAAAACTGATTATCAAATAGTAAACCTGATCTATTACAGATAAGATATACCTATATCCATCGACAATCATTCTTATTTACTAACAAGAATAAAGAAGCAATTAGTTTTTTCGAAGGCATGAATTATTTTTTTCAACCGTATCTTTTGTAATTCCGCTCCGGAGCGGATATAAAAGCGGTCAGGAGCGGAATTACAACCGCCCCGGAGCGGTTGTATAATTCACGGTTTAAACGAACTAAATCAGAGGAAGAATGAATTAAAATATACGGATGTGCCGGATAGTTAGTACGTATCTCTGATTGAGTTCGGAGTAATATTTTTTAGCTCCTTGCAAAGCATCAGTTTGCAAGAAGCTAAATTCATTTAGCAAGTAGGTAAATTGATTTTGCTACTGGCTGAATATTTTCTACACAGGGTTTTGTGACTTTGAATCTACACAATCTACACAGGTGGATTAATTATTTGATCTACAAAAGTTTGATGTGTGTAGATTCAAATTTTTCAATCTACACACCGGGAGTCAATCTACACACAATTAACATAACCAAAAAACAACCAAACAACTAATAATCAACACATAAAAGGATTTACAATCCACTTTGTGGCAATGTGGCAATTGTGGCAATTGAAAAAAAAGACAGGAACTAATCGAGTAGGTAGGGGGATTACTCCCCCGCCCTCTCACACCACCGTGCATGCTCTCGCACACGGCGGTTTCTTTTAACTGTTTAACCTTGCGTGATTTAATGTGAGATTATACAACCCT
>JBOFDD010000104.1:0-18090 GCA_051646645.1 Bacteroidales bacterium
CTAAACAAATATACACATTTATTGCCACATGGGAAACAAATAAACAAAATGTACTATTAATTATTTCACATCACTTAATTACCGGAATGATTCAGTGAAAGAGATCAATAATTTCCATACTGTAAAGATTAAACCGGAACAATTAATTCTCAAAAACTCTGCGAAACTATACACAATCCAGGTTATCGACGGACAACTCTGGACAGAAAAACTCATAACCGAAAATGAATCTGAAGGAGTATTCAATCCCGATTTTAAGAGAGATATTCTTAAGATTGTATATTATAACCGTTATCACAAATCTGATCCGCAAATTGCAACAATAAACGGATTTGGATTACAACGGGGAGCCATTGCCTCATGCGTTGGTCATGACTCCCATAATATTCTGGCTGTTGGTTGCTCTGATCAGGAAATCGCAGATGCAATAAATCTTATTGTTACCAATAAAGGAGGTATATCAGTCGCAGATAAACAAGATAAATATATACTACCCCTGCCTATTGGTGGTATAATGAGTAAAAAAGATTGCTATACTTTAGCCGGAGAATGGGAAAAGCTTCATCTCAAATATATGGAAATGGGAGGCAAACTTAAAGCTCCGTTTATGACTCTGGCTTTCATGTCCCTGATTGTTATTCCTAAACTTAAAATTGGAGAAAAAGGTCTTTTTGATGCTGAACAATTTTCTTTTATTACCGATATTGATAAGCCCTAAATACAGTTGAAATTTGCTACTTGCAAACTAAAGTTTCAAAGCGGCAAAATAAATTTAGCAAGTAGGTAAATCGATTTTGCTACTTGCTAAATGATGGATTATTTCAATTGACGAGTAATATTGGTAATAAGCAATAAATAAGAAGCTCCTGTTCTTTTACGAACAGGAGCTTCTTATTTATACAGAGACTATAAATTAAACTTCTTCTTATAGTATGAGTTTGCTGTATAGAGAGGTGCTGCCGGATTATTTCCGGTCACTCTGTCTTTAGTAATCAGAGTGGTTACGTAAGCCTCGGAATATTTATAGAAAAGACTATCGTGACCAACACAGAGTCCGATAACTACATTAAGATCCATTTTCGATTCATTCAGTAAACGTGCCTGAAGAATAGGATTGCACATGGATGCTCCTATTTCTTCGCATTGCTTTGGTATCCCGATAGCGGATTTGTCATAGCCTGCTACTTTACAGATGACGCTATAAGGCTCAAAGCCGTTTTTTCGCAATATTCGTGCAAAAATCCGAGCTTCATTAATTAGCCCGATACAATTTGCAATCCCTATTCGTTTTGCACCAATCTTTCGCGCAAAACTGATGATTTCCTCAACACGGGTCAAACTACAGTATCCCTCATATTCGACCTCTGCACTTGCAACCATGATTTCATGGTTATTCTTCTCCTCATACTTCACTAAAGCCCATTCCTGATCTTCTTTACGAAGATTTACTGTCGGACAAAATTCGGGATAGGACTTATCCTTAAATTTGCAATTCTGTGTTCCGCAATCAACACAGCTCGGAGTTATAACTTCTGACATATTGTTTGTTTTGGTTTAAAATTAAACGAAAACATAAGCCCACACAATCCCATCTTTATTAAAATAGATCTATAAATACATATTTAAACTAAAATAACACAGATAACACAATTCAATACCTTAAAATGAATACTTTTGAACTCTAAAGTTGGTAACATGCGAAAAAATATATTGTCAAACATCTGCTTATTAATTATTCCTATCTACTTAATTTCAGCACTGACAATTGGTAAACTTAGTGAAATCTGTAGTTTTTTTGGTGCAGATGAGGCATTCACATCAAGCCTGAAACTACTATTGTCAAGTCCTCTTACCTGGTTAATTGCATATTCAATTATAAAAAAAGAAAACCAGAATTTTAAGTATTCGTTTAAGTTCGGTGAACCCGCAAATATTCCTTTGATTATACTTGCTGCCATTGGATTTCAGTATGGGATTATATCACCTGTGGTTTCACTAATCCCGATATCGGAAAGTATTGTCAGTATTGTAGAAAAGGCTTTCCTGATTATTCCTCTTAGCAGCATTATGCTCTCTGTAATTATAATCTCTCCTGTATTCGAAGAGCTAATTTACAGAGGGATTATTCTTGACACCCTTTTGAAAAAGAGGAAAAGATGGACAGCAATATTTATTGCTGCCTTTATATATGGTTTCATCCATTTGAATCCCTATCAGTTTTGTTCCGTATTTCTTCTAAGCCTGTTCATCGGATGGATTTACTCTTACACAAAAAGTATATCGATATGCGTGCTTATTCATTGCGTTGTTAATACGTCAGAAGCAATAATTTCATTCATAAAGAGTCCTGAAGGTATGGCTAAAGATCTGATCACAACATCCATAGACTGGAGTTCAAGAATAACGTTGTTCTTTACAGTAATCGCTCTTGTTATTGCTGTATTTGCTATTTATGAACTTCAGGACTATTTCAAGAAAAAAGAACTACAAAACAAGCTTACGTAAGAATGGAACCTTTGACATTCCCCATACGATTAATGCTGAAACAGAGAAAGCAAATAAAGCGATACACGGAATCTGAAAGTAAGCAGGAAGCGGAACTCGTGTATGAATCAGGTCATAGCCATATTGAACAATAAAGAAGTGGGACAAGTATATTCCGAATGTTAGTGATGCCAGTTTCTGCAATAAAGTACAGGAGTTAATCTTTAGATTACTAAGAAGCAGGTATACAGAAAACGTCATCATAAACACATTAATACCCGAAAAATACCAGAATATTTCAAGTGCTGCATAATTAGCAGGGTAATATTTTTGTGTAACAAGAAACCCCGCTGCCGTAATAGCATAACCAGATACAAACAAAGGAACAGCCACGCTGAAACGCTTCGACCAACCCCACTGCAAAGGGAAACGCTGCAAATAAAAAGCCAGCACCAGATAACCGATAAAGCCGGAAAAATAGTAGAACGTACCATAAGGATTCCAGTCGCATACCCCAAGGAGTCCCATATTTCCATAATTTCCTGTATACCCCAGTAAAGGAGCTGCCAGCTGAACGTAAGGCAAACACATGCTCACAATCCATATGTATAAAAAAGTACGGATATCTTTCTTCTCTGCCTGAAGCAACCAGGGATTAAGTATCGGCATAATCAGATAAAGACCGACAAGCATATACAAATACCAGAGCGGAATGGTTGAATAGGAAAAATTAAAAATGAAGGTAACAAATTTGATCACTGTAGATTTCAGAGTATGATCAGACATTACAATATTCGGGCTTGTCGTCTCACCTCCGAAATTCAGATAAATATAATACAATACCGGAGATATTAACGACCAGAAAATAAGAGGAACGATTATCCGGGACAGACGCTTTGAATAAAAGCTTCGCATATCCATTCTAAGCGGCAGGAGTAATACCCCGGTCATCATTACAAACAAAGGCACACAAGGTCTGAGTAAACTACCCCAGAGAGCTCCCGAAAGAAACTCAAAACGGTTATTATCAAACTGCGCGACAAAAGGATCGCAGGCATGTGCCATAACAACCAGAAAGCAAGCCAGTACGCGAAGAAGATCGATCCATCCAATAGTATTTACGGTGGTTTTCATAAGTAAAAGTGTCTGTTAATATATAAACCGTAAATATAATAAAAACAGCAATTAGCAAACAGCCTCTCTGCACAAAAGAGCAGGCACAAACGAAAAAAGGCTGTCCGGAAACGGACAGCCTTTTTTATATAGAGATTTATGTGGATCAATCTTTCAATTTCGCACAGATGAACTCACGGTTCAAACGAGCGATATTTGTGATAGAAACATTTTTAGGACATTCAGCTTCACAAGCACCTGTATTTGTACAGTTACCGAAACCAAGTTCATCCATACGAGCAACCATTGCTTTTGCACGACGAGATGCTTCGATACGTCCTTGTGGAAGAAGAGCCAACTGGCTAACTTTTGCAGAAACGAACAACATTGCTGACCCGTTTTTACAAGCAGCAACACAAGCACCACAACCGATACAAGAAGCTGAATCCATTGCCTCGTCAGCATCAATTTTAGAGATTCCGATCGCATTAGCATCCGGCACACCACCTGTATTAACAGATACGTATCCACCCGCTTGCATAATTTTCTCGAAAGCCTGACGGTCAACCATCAAGTCACGGATAACAGGGAAACCTGCTGAACGCCATGGTTCGATAGTGATTGTTTCGCCATCTTTGAAACGACGCATGTGAAGCTGGCAAGTTGTTACTGAATCATCCGGTCCGTGAGGGTGTCCGTTGATATACAATGAACAAGCACCGCAAATACCTTCACGACAGTCGTGGTCAAACACTACAGGCTCTTCACCTTTGTTTACCAATGACTCGTTAAGAATGTCAAGCATTTCAAGGAACGAGCTGTCAGTAGAGATGTTATCTAATTTATAAGCCTGAAAAGCACCTTTCTCTTTCGGACCTCTTTGTCTCCAAATCTTTAGAGTTATATTAATTGTCTTATCCATAAGAATCTTCTTTTTTCCTTTGTGTTGAAAAATTACGCTTTGTAGTTACGTTGCTGACGTACAATAAATTCATAGTCAAGAGGTTCCTTCACTAATTCAGGATCCTGACTTTCACCCATATACTTCCAGCAAGAAACATAAGAGAACTTATCGTCCTGACGAAGAGCTTCCCCTTCTTCAGTCTGGTACTCTTCGCGGAAGTGACCACCACAAGATTCTTCACGATCCAAAGCATCGCGTGCCATCAATTCACCGATTTCGATAAAGTCAGCAACACGAAGTGCTTTTTCAAGCTCAGTATTCATGTCAGCACCAGAACCCGGAATAAATACATTTGACCAGAATTCTTTCTTAACAGCTTTCAATTTTTCAATCGCAGTTTTAAGACCTTCAGCGTTACGTCCCATACCTACGAAATCCCACATGATCAAACCAAGTTCTTTGTGGATAGAGTCAACTGTACGTTTACCTTTAACAGTCATCAATTTGTTGATACGATCCTGAATTTCTTTTTCAGCAGCTGTAAACTCAGGAAGTTCAGTACTGAAACGAGGAACACGGATCTGATCAGCAAGATAGTTCTGGATTGTGTAAGGAAGAACGAAATATCCGTCAGCCAAACCTTGCATCAATGCAGAAGCACCAAGACGGTTAGCACCGTGGTCAGAGAAGTTAGCCTCACCGATCGCATACAAACCAGGGATAGTTGTTTGTAATTCATAATCTACCCAAGTACCACCCATTGTGTAGTGAATAGCAGGATAAATCATCATCGGAGTCTGGTATGGATTATCGTCAACGATTTTTTCATACATCTGGAACAAGTTACCATAACGAGCTCTTACTACATCCTCACCTAAACGGTTGATTGCGTCAGAGAAGTCAAGGTAAACAGCCAAACCTGTTGTACCAACACCGAAACCGGCATCGCAACGTTCTTTAGCTGCACGTGAAGCTACGTCACGAGGAACAAGGTTACCGAATGCAGGGTAACGACGCTCCAAATAGTAGTCACGATCTTCTTCTTTAATTGATGTTGGTTTCAAAGTACCTTTACGGATAGCTTCAGCATCTTCTTTCTTTTTAGGAACCCAGATACGTCCGTCATTACGTAATGACTCTGACATCAATGTTAGTTTAGACTGGAACTCGCCGTGTACAGGAATACAAGTAGGGTGGATCTGCGCCATACATGGGTTAGCGAAGAATGCACCTTTCTTGTAACACTGCCATGCAGCCGAACCATTACAGTTCATTGCATTTGTAGACAAGAAGAATGTGTTACCGTAACCACCTGTAGCAATAACTACAGCGTGAGCAGCAAAACGTTCAAGTTTACCAGTTACAAGGTTACGGGCAATGATACCACGAGCGCGACCATCGATCACAACAAGGTCTACCATTTCGTAACGAGTATATAATTTTACAGTTTTTTTCTCGATCTGACGGCTCAATGCAGAGTAAGCACCTAACAGAAGCTGCTGACCTGTTTGTCCTTTAGCGTAGAATGTACGTGAAACCTGAGCACCACCGAATGAGCGGTTATCCAAAAGTCCGCCGTACTCACGAGCGAAAGGTACACCCTGAGCCACACACTGGTCGATGATATCGTTTGAAACCTCAGCCAAACGGTAAACGTTAGCCTCACGAGCACGATAGTCACCACCTTTAATAGTATCGTAGAACAAACGATAAACGCTGTCACCATCATTCTGATAGTTTTTAGCAGCATTGATACCCCCTTGTGCCGCGATAGAGTGCGCACGACGAGGAGAGTCTGAGATACAGAAGTTCATAACGTTGAATCCAAGCTCTCCAAGAGAAGCAGCAGCCGAAGCACCTGCAAGACCTGTACCTACAACGATAATATCTAAACGACGTTTGTTTGCCGGGTTCACCAATTTTTGGTGAGATTTATAATAGCTCCACTTCTCGGCCAAAGGACCTTGAGGGATTCTAGCATCTAACTTAGTCATAATAATGTCTGATTGTTACTTATTTCTATTTATTTTACTTCGCTGAATGTTATGGTAACCGTATTATTATTTACCAAAACCTAACAAGAAGAATAAAGGAATGATAGTGAAACCTACAGCAATTAGTGTAGCAACAACACTACCAAGAGCTTTCCAGCGTGGCATCCAGTTGTGATTGTTTAATCCCATTGACTGAAGAGCACTCCAGAAACCATGAGTTAAGTGGAACCACAAAGCCCAAATCCAAACAATGTAGATAACTACATATACAGGATTTGTAAATAAATCTACTGCCAGTTGGTATGCATTTGCATCCGGTGTACCACCGATAAAGTGTTGCAACTGCATTTTAGCCCAGAAGTGAACCAGGTGTAGACCCAAAAATCCAAGAACGATGATACCTAAAACGAACATGTTTTTAGATGCCCATGAAATGTTTGTTTTGCTTGATGATGCATAGCGATCATTACCACGAGCTCTTCTGTTCTGAAGAGTAAGGATAAATGCATACACGATATGCACGATGAAACCCAATGCCAGTACAGGAACCATCACCATGATTAATGGGTTAGTGTCCATGAAGTGACATACTACATTGTAAGGAATCTCTTCCACAGAAGTTGCCCCACCTGTACCCGCTAATAATGCAAGGTTCGCAGATAAGTGAACAATTAGGAACGAGATTAGAAAAAGTCCCGATAAACTCATGATGAGTTTTCGTCCAATAGAACTGTTAAAAATCCACATAAAAATAAAATTAAATGTTACTATTTAGGTTTTTGTTTCTGCCTGATTTACACTATTAAATCTTTTCTTCAGACACAATAAAATGTCTGACCCGTTAAAGTGGACAAAATTAGATTATTTAGAAGACTTAACCATAGAATTAAATCAAAAAGTTTTCAGTAAATGCTCTTAAACACAAGCTACAGATACTATTGAACGGAGTTTATACCGTATTTGCAAAGTTGACATTGCAAAATGATCATTTTATAACGCATTTGTTAGTGGAATGGTTTGTATTTTGATTTATAGGTTTTACCTTTGCGCCTCCAAAAAGAAGATAATCCGCTCCTTTTATTCTTCTTTCTATATATTAATGTGTAAAATATCATTTTAGTCAAACCTTTATGACCTATGGGAAGTTGTTGAAAATTTCTCATTTCTCATCTATTTAATTATTATCGTCATATGAAAAAGTGGGCAAAGAGTGTTTTTCGTCCAGTCATTTTCTCGTCGTTGAAAGACTATTCGGCAGGTCAGTTTAAAAAGGATTTAATCTCCGGGCTTATTGTAGGTGTGGTAGCCCTGCCACTAGGACTAGCTTTTGCAATTGCATCAGGTGTAGCACCTGAAAAAGGACTTGTAACAGCTGTTATAGCAGGTCTCATAGGTGGACTGTGCGGTGGTAGCAAGGTTCTGATCAGCGGACCGACAGGGGCATTTGTTCTTATTACGTCAGCAATTATTAACAAACACGGATTAGAAGGACTGGCTTTTTCTACATTTCTCGCAGGTCTGATCCTGATTGCGATGGGAGTTCTGAAACTCGGTAAAGCTATCAAGTTCATACCTTACCCGATTGTTATCGGGTTTAATGCCGGAATTGCCTTATCCATCTTCACCTCTCAGGTTAAAGAATTTTTAGGATTAACAATTACAAGCAATCCTCAGAACTTTGTTGCACGCTGGATTGCTGTATTTGAAAATATCGGATCATTCAATCTGTGGGCTATCGGATTGGGAGTGCTGACAATAGTCATTATTATACTCACTCCGAAAATATCAACAAAAATACCGGGATTCCTTGCTGCCATTGTTGTTATTGCCGGAATTGCCTACGTGCTTCGCAACCAGCTTGGGATTACCGAAATACGCACAATCTCTGACTGCTACCTGATCGATGACCGTTTCCCGATGCCTCAGAATATCGATTTTCGTTTCGATGCAATTAAAGACTATCTGTCTTCAGCAATTACAATTGCAATCATGGGAGCAATCGTCAGTCTGATAACGGCTACAGTTGCCGACGGTGCCATTAGCTCGAAGCAAGATCCCAATACAGAGCTTATCGGACAAGGGATCACAAACTTAGTAATCCCTATATTCGGAGGAATACCCTCAACCGGAGCTATTGCACGTACAATGACAAGTGTAAACAACGGCGGTCGTACTCCTGTTGTGAGCCTCGTTCATGCCTGTGTGGTTCTTGTGATATTATTGTGCCTCGGTTCACTATCCCGCTTTATACCGACAGCATGTCTTGCAGGTATGCTTGTTGTTGCTTCTTACAACATGAGTGGATGGAGATCTATCCGCGGACTGTACAAAGGGCAGAAATCTGATTTTCTGGTCATGCTTACCACTCTTTCACTCACTGTGCTGTTTGATTTAAGTATAGCCATTGAGGTAGGACTTCTCCTTGCAGTATTCTTATTCATGAAACGCGTACAGGAAACATCGACCATCTCAATTGCAACAGAGACTATCGACCCATCAGAAGGAACTGACCTTGATATAAAAGAGGTACTTGTTATCCCGAAAAAAGTTGAAGTTTATGAAATTGACGGACCTTTCTTTTTTGGTATAGCAAATAAGTTTGATGAGCAAATGAGTGTCATCGGCGTTAAACCTAAAATACGGATTATCCGCATGCGTCACGTTCCGTTTATTGATGCAACAGGACTTCAGAACTTACAAACGCTCATGCGTAATTCGCACAAAGAACACATAAAAGTGCTCCTTTCCGGAGTTAACGATCATGTTCGTTCTGCATTAGAAAAGAGTGGATTCATCAATGAATTTGGAGACGAGATCATCTTTTCAAATATCACCGATGCATTGGACGAAGCAACCCGCCTGCTCCCAGCTTTAGAGACAAAACAGAAGCATTAATTTATGCGCTCTCAATAACAAGCTCCCCTTCGGAATAGCCACAAACCATTCCGGAGGGGAGCTTTTAATTTCTTATTGAAAAATGAATAAAGAGAGAATATTCATACAAAACCAACAGTTTTGAACATTTTTTTAACACGCAATGATAGAAAATGTGTTATAAAACATACTATCTATACCTCAACAACTAAATAGAAAAGGTAACTTTGTAACGTTTGAAAAAAATAATTTTCGCTTTTGAACTAATTGGCTATGGAAAGAACACTATTACTAATTAAACCAAGTGCTATACAACGAGGTTTAATCGGAGAAGTTATTAAGAGAATTGAGATGAAGGGATTGAAACTGACTGGTATCAAAATGATGCAATTAGATGACACAATTCTTGATGAACACTATGCACACTTATGCAAAAAGCCATTCTTTCCTATAGTAAAGGATAGCATGAAAGCAACTCCGGTAATAGCATGCTGCATCGAAGGACTTGAAGCAGTAACTGTAGTCCGTAATCTGACCGGATCTACCAATGGACGCAATGCAGCTCCGGGTACAATCCGTGGCGATTTTTCAGTTAGTGTACTTGAAAACATCGTTCACACATCAGACTCGGTTGAAGCAGCTTCCGTTGAAGTTCCAAGATTCTTTAAAAGTGAAGAACTATTTTCTTACAAGTCGGCGACCTTTGCATTTACATATTCGCCCGACGAAATTTAACCCAACCTCCTTAACCGAAGATGATTTTGAAAAGACTATCAACAGCATTGTTTAGCTGCATATGCCTTTTTATGCTATCCGGCTTCTCAGCTAATGCGCAACAAAAGAACACAACTTCATCTGTTGTACCTGCTTCTATGAAGCAACTGCTGGCAGATCAGGTTAAAATAAACAAAGAGAAACTCAGACTTGACTCTCTCCAGATCGAAGACGATTCGGAAGAGGAAGGCGACCTATACCCTGCCCTGAACTTATACGATGACAACTGGAATGCAACTACGGTAAATCCTTACGGACGTAACGCACAAATTCCCGATTCGATAAAAATTGACTGTTCGGAATGGTATATGCCTTCAATGGGGCATGTTACCTCTAAATTCGGACCAAGAAGACGCCGTTATCACTACGGAATCGACTTGAAAGTTCAGATCGGAGATCCTATATTTGCCGCATTTGACGGTAAAGTAAGAGTTGTTTCTACAGCCCGCGGATATGGAAAATTCATGGTTGTAAGACACAACAACGGTCTGGAAACCGTATATGCTCACTTATCCGGCTTTGTTGCCGAAAGAGACCAGGAAGTGAAAGCCGGCGAGATGATTGCTTACGGAGGAAACACCGGACGCTCTACCGGATCTCATCTTCACTTCGAAACCCGCCTTCTGGGGGTGCCGATTAATCCATCAGAAATCTTCGATTTTGATAATAAAGTAGCTCACCGCGATACTTATACCTTCTATAAAAAAGCGGGAAGAATGTCGACTACACCTTACGGCGTGTCGTACGCACAGGCTAAATCGTCAACAACTCACAAAGAGACGAGCAAAATCGCTTATCACAAAGTCAGATCCGGCGATACACTGGGACGAATTGCCCAAATCTACGGAGTATCTGTAACAAAACTTTGTACAATCAATAAGATATCAAAAACATCTACACTTCGTATCGGACAAATAATCCGCACATCATAACATTTGACTGGCGGTATACAATACAAAAGGCAAGGCAAAAGAACAACTCTTTGTCTTGCCTTTTTTGCACTAAAGCAGAAAAAGAAACCCGATAGTAAAGCATATATCTATCAGAGTGTTGTGAACTCATAATACTTTTCTAATTTTGCAACGCAATCAAGATAATAACAGACAAGATTAAATAGAAAACAAAAACACAATGAAAAATTACAAACTGATGAACAACCTTCTGGGTTGGATTACGTTTGCCATTGCTGCAATTGTCTATCTCATGACGATAGAACCGACTGCCAGCTTTTGGGATTGCGGTGAGTTTATATCATCGGCTTACAAGCTTGAAGTAGGTCACCCTCCGGGAGCTCCTTTCTTTATGATTACAGGCCGCATCTTCGCAACCCTTGCAAGCGACCCTTCACAGGTTGCACTGATGGTTAACTCCATGTCGGCACTTTTTAGTGCACTTACAATTCTTTTCTTATTCTGGAGTATTACGCATCTGGCAAAAGCCATTGTTGTTCCTGCAGAGAAAAGCGAAGAGATGACTCTTTCTCAGATGATCATGATTCTGGGTAGCGGTCTTGTAGGAGCTTTAGTATATACATTTTCAGACACATTCTGGTTCTCTGCTGTCGAAGGAGAGGTATATGCATACTCTTCGCTGTTTACAGCTGCCGTTTTCTGGTTAATTCTGAAATGGGAAGAGCATGCCGATGAACCGCACTCCGACAGATGGATTGTGCTTATCGCCTATCTGATGGGACTTTCCATTGGTGTCCACTTATTAAATCTTTTGTGTATTCCTGCTATTGTACTGGTTTACTATTACAAAAGAAACCCGAATGCCAACCTGAAAGGATCTCTTTTAGCTCTTTTCGGATCGTTTGTACTTGTGGCTATTCTTATGTACGGTATGATTCCCGGATTCGTTAAGGTTGCCGGATGGTTCGAACTATTCTTTGTAAACACACTTTCCATGTCATACAACAGCGGAGTTATTTTCTACTTCATCCTGTTGGTTTCTATCCTTGTTTGGGGTATCTACGAAAGTGTTCAGCAAAAGAACGAGGTAAGAATGAAAATAGCTTTCCTTCTTGCTGTCGCTCTTATGGGTATTCCGTTTATTGGTAGCGGAGGCGTAAAAAGCTTCGGTATCGGTATGGTCGTAATGGCAGCGCTGGCAGCATATCTTTTCATGAAAAAAGACCTGAGCGTTCGTCTGATAAATAACCTACTTATGTGTATGACTGTTATCCTTATCGGATACTCATCTTATGCACTTATCGTTATTCGTTCCGCGGCTAACACTCCTATGGATCAGAACTCACCGGAAGATATCTTTACGCTGGGCAGTTACCTGAACCGTGAGCAATACGGAGATCGTCCATTATTCTATGGCGAAACATTTGCTTCTGAAATTGCACGCGATAAAAACTGTCAGGCTGTATTCCACGACGGAGCTCCGATATATGCGCGTGTCGCTAAAAAAGATTCGACTGAAAAAGATCAATATATCGTTACCGGTCGTAAGCGCAACTACGAGTATATGGACCAGACTAAGATGTTGTTCCCTCGTATGTATAGTTCGCAGGATTCACACATCGGTGCATATAAATCATGGACAGACTTCAAAGGAAGACCGGTACAGATTGAACGTTGCGGCGAACGCAGTACTGTGCAAATGCCTACACTACTTGAAAACATGAAGTTCTTCTTCAATTATCAGCTGAACTTTATGTACTGGAGATATTTCTTGTGGAACTTCGCCGGACGTCAAAACGATGTTCAGGGTAACGGAGAAATCACAAACGGGAACTGGATGACCGGTATCAATGCTATTGATAAATATCTTGTAGGAGATCAGACTCTTCTCCCGGATGAGATGAAAAATAACAAAGGACACAATGTATACTATATGTTACCATTGTTGTTAGGTGTATTTGGTATCTTATTCCAGGCTTACAGAGGAAACAAAGGTATTCAGGGATTCTGGATTACATTCTTCCTGTTCTTCATGACAGGTATCGCAATCGTAATCTATCTGAACCAAACTCCGTATCAGCCACGCGAACGCGATTATGCTTATGCAGGTTCGTTCTACGCATTCTCTATCTGGATCGGATTAGGAGTAGCAGCTATTGCAAACTTCCTTTCAAAATATATCAACCCAACCGTAGCAGCAACACTGGCATCTGTAGCTTGTTTGTTTGTTCCGGTTCAAATGGCAGCACAAAACTGGGACGATCACGATCGCTCGGGCAGATATACAGCCCGCGATTTTGGTATGAACTACCTTACATCGGTAGAAAAAGATGGTATCATCTTTACAAACGGTGACAACGATACATTCCCATTGTGGTATGCACAGGAAGTTGAAGGTTACCGTACGGATGTTCGTGTATGTAACCTGAGTTATTTACAGACCGACTGGTATATCGATCAGATGAAACGTCAGGCATATGAGTCTGCTCCGCTTCCGATCAGCTTCGATAAAACTCAGTATATCCAGGGAACAAGAGATGTTGTTTACCTGATGGATATGCTGAACGGAGACACTCTCGATCTGACAACTGCTATTGACATTGTTAAATCGGAAGACGAAAGATTCAAACGTATTCCGGGATACGACGGACGCATGGACTTCATTCCTGCACAAACACTTTCAATGAAAGTAGACAAAGATGCGGTTATTAACTCCAAAACGCTTCCGGCACAATACAACGATAGCATTCCTGCTGAAATGGTATTTGACCTGAAAGGCAAAAACTACCTGGGTAAACAGGAGTTGATGATCCTTGACATGATTCGTAAAAACAACTGGAAACGTCCGATTTACTATGCAGTAACCGTAGGCAGTGATCAGCAAATCCGTATGAAAGATAACTTCAGCCTTGAAGGACTTTCTTACCGTGTCACTCCTGTAAAAGAAAAAGGAGGCATAGTGAATACCGAAGTTATGTTTGACAATATGGTCAACAAATTCAAATGGGGCGGCATTGATAATCCGAAAGTGTATCTGGATGAGAACAACCTGCGCATGATTAAAACATTCCGCTTTATGTTTACCGAACTGATCAATGCTCTGATTGCTGAAGGTAAAACTGAAAAAGCTCTTCAGGCTCTTGACCATGCAATGAAAGTGATGCCTCCGGCAACGATCCCGAATGACTATTCGACACTATCTTTTGCCGATCAGTACTATTTGTTAGGACAACCGAAAAAAGGAAATGAGATATTAAGTGATATTCTTAAAAACTCATCACAATACTTGCAATGGTATTATTCGCTTACACCAAGTCAGACCCGCTATTCTTCTTCTGAAATCGGACATCAGCTGGCTGTAATGCAAGCTGCTCTTGAGATTGCAGAGAAAGAAGACAAAGCACTTTCTGATCAGTATCTGCCAATATTCTCGCGTTATGCACAAGCATGGCAGAGTGGAAAAGGCGGTAAATAACGACTATCGTTAATCGTGAACTGGTTAATTGAACAACCACCGTTTCTCTACCGGGCTATGTTTACAAAAGCTCACTGGCGGATAAACAAAGACGAAAAGGTGGTATATCTTACATTCGATGACGGTCCGATACCTGAGGCTACGCCCTGGGTATTGGATACGCTCGATAAGTTTTCTGTAAAGGCAACCTTTTTCTGTGTCGGGGATAACGTAAGAAAATATCCCGAATTATTTGAAGAAGTCAAACGTAGAGGACATCGGGTGGGCAATCATACCTTCAACCATTTACAGGGCTGGAGGACATTGACTAAAAACTATCTGGCAAATGTTGCCAAAGCAGACAAACTCATACAGAGTAATCTGTTCAGACCTCCTCACGGGCACGTAAGAATGCCGCAGATGTGGTTTCTGAAAAGGCACTATAAGATTATTATGTGGGATGTGGTAACACGTGACTACAATCCTGATCTGACCGGAGATGATATTATCAATATCGTGAAGAAAAGAACCCGCAACGGTTCGATCATTGTTTTTCACGATTCGGTAAAATCCATAAAAAGACTTCAGGAGTCGCTCGAAGGAGCTATACAATGGCTGCTCGACAACGGTTACCGCTTCGAGATGATTCCTTAACCCGAAATCATCACCGATACATA
The DNA here is from genome assembly GCA_051646645.1 of Bacteroidales bacterium. Taxonomy (GTDB): domain Bacteria; phylum Bacteroidota; class Bacteroidia; order Bacteroidales; family UBA7332; genus UBA7332. The sequence continues at coordinate 15,186 of JBOFDD010000104.1, forward strand.
TGAACATAGAAAAGGCTTTCTGCAGATAATTGCAGAAAGCCTTTCCTTTGTTTGTATAAAAATTAGACTATTAATTTCTTCTTAATTTAATCCGGCTGCTTTTAAGGCTTTATACCCTTTTGCATCAATCGGTTTGAATATATACTCATTTTGTAGCAATCGGCGGCATTCTTCATAATCTTCTTTAGCAAATGCCGCTTTAATTTTTGCCCCAACTTCCTTAAGCACTTTAGTTGGTACATAGGCAATAGTATCCGTTCTCCATCCGTTGCCTGCCGACCACAAATTTGTAAAAACAAGCTCTTCCATATCAGGCAAAAAGCCAAGTTCACAAGGTGCATTAGCCGATATCTGGTGTACTACGTATATATTCCGCAGAGTAAATCGTTTATTAACCCTGTCGACTTCGCTTTCACCTAATTCACTTCCTGTGGATGTATGACCGAAGCGAACATAAGAAATACTGTAGTTTTCTGCCTCGAATACAGTATTAAGCGAATCCTGATAAGATTCCGATCCGTCAAAAATAGATCGTGTTGATGTTCCAGCCTTAATAATTGCTGTTTCATCTGGATTAAGACCTTTTTTCTTTACATCTTTATCGTCGTCATTACTACACGATGCCATCAGCATGATAGCTGCCGCTAAGAACAATAATTTTTTCATAACTTAGTTAGTATTAATATTTCGCAAATATACTTATTTTTTTTCACGTGCCAGATATACCATGTAATTAAACGGTGTATCTTCTCTTTCCCAGCGCTCTAATGTCTGCACATAAAAGCAAGGAGTATTGATATTTTTTGAGTGCATTACAACCACATTATCCGTAGCTACACCTGTCAACATGACAATATAATTCTCCTTACCTTTCATGGATTCAGGTAGTCTTATTTTGTAGAAACCGGGGCTTTCTCTGAAAGATAATGAGTCATCGCCTAAGCTGTACATAAGGTTTCCATTCGCATTAACCTCTCCACCACAAATCAGATGCGGGATATTCGAACTTGGATCTACCTTACCTTTAAAAGAGAGTAACAATTCATCTGTTGTCTTTAGAAGTTTGAATAGTTTTTGAGAGTTCTGCCTTACAGATAAGCCATCAGAGCCGATAATTGTTTCACCATCATTAGCAACAAAAGTGAATCTACCTATTCTCGGAGTAATATCTACATGAGCCGAAGAATTAACCTGAAAGTCAGCTCCTGAAAGTTCGTCGGCAAATAAGTCTGCGACATAATTACCATAAAGCCTTACTTCAACAAGCCCTTGATCTAAAATAAGAGGTCTGGTGACATTTATAGCTAAATCTCGATTTTCTATATCAACCAGATGAAGTCCATTTGCTGATGCCATGAAGTTTTCTTGCCCGACAAGTTGATCATGGATAATCCTCCCATTAGATTTTCACTGCCTTTCGATATGCATTTTTCTCATCCGCAAAGAAATACACGTGTCGAATCCATTTTCTGTACAATATATACCCTTGCATAAATCTCCGGCCATAACAGTAGCAGCTTCATTCTTTTCCAGCCTCAGCATTATCCATCTCTCGCTGCTATTTACTTCTTCAATTATACCTCAAGTCATCAAGTTTGATTCTTCCATAACATACCTATAATTATCTTTTTTCAAAGCACAAATTACTTCATACCCAAGGAAGAATAATTTATTTTGAAAGGACGATTAATTTCTACCCTGTACAGCACCTTTTTGGGTGCTGTACATATCCTTTTTGGGTGCTGTACATATCCTTCGAAGGAGCTGTACAGCTCCTTAATTATTCATACGTTCGAAAAGAATTAATCATACGTTCGAAAAGAATTAATCATACGTCCGGAAATAGTTAATCCAGCGTATAAAAGGAAATGATCAAGCCTTTGTTTCGTTACGTTCTTATAATTCCTATTTTTGCAGATGAGCGTTTCTAATTGATATACACAGACACAATTCAATAAAATACAATATGTTGCTTCTAAATACTTTAATTGCTGCATCAACCATTGCTCCGCAACCCGTTCAGGAGACTAAACAACCCAATGTAGTTGTTTTTCTGATTGATGATATGGGGGTGATGGACACGTCCTTACCTTTTCTTGTTGACGGAAAAGGAACACCGGTAAAGTATCCGTTGAACGAATGGTATCGTACACCAAATATGGAGCGTATGGCTCAGAACGGGGTCCGTTTTGCTACATTCTATGCACAAAGCGTGAGTTCGCCATCAAGAGCATCTTTGCTAACAGGAAAAAATTCGGCACGCCATCATACAACGACATGGATTAATCCGACGACAAACAATCGTACCAAGTATGGACCAATGGACTGGAACTGGGAGGGAATACGTCAGGAAACTCAGACGCTGCCAAAAGTACTGAAAGAAGCCGGTTACCGTACTATTCATATCGGTAAAGCCCACTTCGGACCCAAAGGCAGTTTTGGTGAAGATCCGCGGAATATCGGCTTCGATGTGAATATCGGAGGTTGTGGAATTGGACAGCCCGGAAGCTATTACGGCGAGGATGGCTACGGGAATATCAAGGGATCAAAAGTTCATGCGGTTCCGGGGTTAGAAAAGTACCACGGGACGGATACTTTCCTTACTGAGGCATTGACACTCGAAGCGAATGCCGAGATTTCGAAAGCTGTTCAGGCAAAAGAACCATTCTTTTTATACATGGCACATTATGCGGTTCATAGTCCTTTTCAGGCGGATAAACGATTTATAGATAACTATACAAATTCAGATAAGAGCAAACAGGCTAAAGCTTATGCCAGCCTGATCGAAGGGATGGATAAATCTTTGGGTGATCTGATGGATCATCTGGAGAAAGAAGGTGTAGCGGATAATACGCTGATTATTTTCTTAGGTGATAATGGGGGAGATGCTCCGCTTGGAGAGGTG
>JBOFDD010000105.1:0-4328 GCA_051646645.1 Bacteroidales bacterium
AAATGGTAGTAACAGCAGGTTATGGAGGAATAGGTACAAGGTAGGAATTTGTGTTTTTATATACACAAACTATCCATTAGGGATAAAAAGCATGGGTATAAAAAAAGAAAAAGCGCCAGGGGAAGACGCTTTTCCAAGGGGGTGAACTCATACTATGTCCTGTCACAGGTAAACATAAGTTCTCGAGAATCAAAAAAAGTTAGATTAATAGCTTATAGTAACTCTATTATTTTATTATTCATAATTCAAGAATCTAAGAAACGAAAAGTCAGAATCACACTGAAAGAACAGAAGCTTTCAGCAACAGACTTATAGATCAAATCACTATTTTCAATCAAAAAAAGTTTTATGATTAAATACAAATCCAAATAAGATAAGTGTGACTATATTTATATATGATCTAAGTCTATCATTTTATCTTTCCAACTCTCGCTATTTGCGTAGATTCGATGATATAACACTACTTATTGAGAAATTGTTTAAGCTAAGTGTAATTTTTTTTCTTGCAGGCCCGTTCAAAAGGGCAATATGCGCCCACAAATGCAGATAATATCTCAAACAATTGTAATCCTAACACATTTACCTTCATGCAAATATAACCAATATCGGCAGAACAACAAATGTATAGCAAATTTTTCCTGTAGAAAATTATTTTTTTTATTCAAAAAAAGGAGAAGACTCTAATATCTCCTCCTTTTTAGTACTACCATTTATTATAATGAACTTTCTTTTCGTTCCATTTATCTTTTGGTTTTGTATTTCCTTTCGGATAGCCTACAGGAATTACGCAAAGCGATTGAATAGAATCCGGCAGTTGCAATTGATCTGAAACTACTTTCATTCGATCTTCATAAGGATAAGTGGTTGTCCATACCGCGCCTAATCCTAAAGACTGAGCAGCAAGCAAAATATTTTCTGTTGCTGCCGAACAATCAAGATACCAGTATGACGATTGATTAACGTTGCCTAATACCGCAATTGCAGCAGGAGCCTTTACAAGCATTTTAGCATAGGGCAATTTTGCTGAGAGTGTATCCAGCACGGCTCTGTCTGTAATTACGACAAATTCCCACGGACGGATATCCCGCCCCGTCGGTACTGCCATTCCGGCTTTTACCAGCGTAAGCAGATCTTCCTGCGACACAGGCTGATCGGTATAATTCCTCACACTTGTGCGTGCAAAAATCGTTTCAAGAGTTTCGTTTTTATCCTCTCCTGCTTCACCTGATGGTTGCACTGGCTGATTCTGACAAGCAACAAAAGTGAGAATAGAAAGAGTAATGACACTTTTAAATAATGTTTTCATAAGCACAATATATATTTAGTAATTATCGTCTGTTTTCAGGGAGAGCAGAAGCAATGATCTCTTTCGTGCGGTTCATTAATTCCGGCAGGTCCTCCTGTGTCAGACCTTTTGTCGGAATCGGTTCATGAATTGTTAGCTTCAGGTGACTCGGGTGTAAATCATAAGTTCCTCTTTTCATTGCTTCAAAAGAACCTTCAATAGTCAGTGGTACGATAGGGAGACCTAAATCAAATGCCATCTGATAGCCACCCCGTTTAAAACGTCCCATACGCCCTGTCAGCGTTCGCGCGCCTTCAGGAAATATTACAATAGACATATTCTTATTCAGCTCATTCAATGCCTTCTCCATGGTTTCATAAATTGAGCGTGGATTACGATCATCAAGCATGATATGCCCGGCTATTTTACAAGCCCGACCTACAAAAGGTATCGATCCTAACTCACTTTTCATGATCCACTTAAAATTATGATCGAGGTATCCATAAATAAGAAAAATATCAAAAGCTCCCTGATGATTAGCCACAAAGACATAAGACTGATTCTTATCTATTTTGCCTATCCGGTTCACACTTACCCGCTGACAAGCCAGAAAGCATGAAATTTTAGCCCACAATCGCGGAGGATAATACCCCCAGAAGCGATCACCAAAAAGCCAGGACCCCACAATTGTGATTAAAGAGACAATGATTGTAACAACAAGAAATACCGGAAAAATGACAATCCACTGAAATGCCTTAAAAAGAATATGCTTCATATCTTACTTATCATGTTTAAACGGTTACCTATATATTTAACGCTCAGCAAAAATAGGACAAATTCAATAAGGATAAAATAAAAACAGCAAACATTTGTTATATCAAAAAATTATATCTTTCTTTGCTGCTGATCCGAAAAATACTCTATTGACTATTATTTGATTCAGATTCGCTTGAATAACAGATTTCTAATTCTAGTACTTTGAATATCTCTCGTATCGTTTTAATTTTTATCTTATTAATTTTTTTATTATGAACATTTACATTGGTAACTTGAATTATCGTGTTCAAGAATCTGATCTTAAATCAGCTCTGGAAGAGTACGGAGTTGTAGAATCTGTGAAAATCGTTATGGATCGTGAAACTGGTCGTTCTAGAGGTTTTGCATTTGTTGAAATGCCAAACGACGACGAAGCAAGAACAGTTATCAGCCAACTTAATGGTGCTGATTTCGGTGGCAGAACTATGGTGATTAAAGAAGCTCGTCCGAGACAATAATATTTTAAGAGGCTATTCTTAATGAATAGCCTCTTTTTTTATTCAAATAATTCGCGCAGAACATCAAAAGAATTAAGCACCGCATGATTATTCAGATGATATCTTAAATAGCCCAACATCGCATCCGTAAGTATATTTCGTTGCTGACGACTGAGTTTAACCAATTTCATCTCGCGAAAAGAATATTGCGAAATCAATACCAGCAAGACAGTTTGCTCTTCATTTAAAAATGCACCGTAAGTAGGTTTCGTACTTTCTATCACACCCTTATCTAAGATAAAATATCCTGAAGTTTCTTTACTAATTTTAGGCGATAAACCTAAATAATCTAACAGCTGATACATAAATATCAGATGGAAATTAGCAATACCATCCTCACTCAGATCAAGTATCAGCATACTATTTTCCAGATACTGATATAGCGCTCTGTTCGATTCATGCTCCTGAATAAACCGAATCAGTAATTCAGCTAAAAACAAGCCAACAGCCGACTTTACCGGATGATAGTTCAACGTAGAATAGGTTATCTCCGGACGAGCCTCTTTGATTTTCTGTATTGAACGTCCTTGTCTTACTTCTATTTCAAGTTCAAGAATAGTCAGAGGCTGAAAAAGATTCCTTTTCAGTGCAGCCTTCTTACTTCTTGACGACGGAAGTGTAAAAGAGAGCTTACCGAACTGCTCGGTATATATATTTACAATTGATGCCTTATCACTAAACTCAACCGTGTTTAGTACGATTCCTTTCGTTTTCTCAAACATTCATATTCGGTTTTATTTGCGCAAAGATAAGAAGATATATCTTTGCATACATTACTCAATTCACGCATAATATGGAAGAATTAACACTAACAACTCCCAGCTTATTATTTTCTGCAGTTTCGCTGATCATGCTGGCATATACAAACCGGTTTCTTGCTTACAGTCAGGTTATCAGAAACCTGAAAGAAGACTTCCTTAAAACTAAGAATCCGGTAGCAAAGGCACAGATTGACAATTTAAGAGAAAGGCTATACCTCACCCGTTCCATGCAGATCCTCGGAATCACCAGCCTGCTCCTGTGTGTTGTCAGTATGCTGCTGATTTATATTCACTGGTACATTATCTCCATGTGGATTTTCGGCATTGCCCTACTCTTTCTGATTGTATCGCTTGCACTATCAATTAAGGAAATATTGATATCTGCGAAGGCACTTGAATTACATTTAGAAGATATTGAGACGAAAAAATAAACTTTTTCTACTTTTGTGTTTATATAGATAACGATTGTTTCTAAACATAATTATATCATGAAGCGATTATTCATAGTAGTACAAATACTTTTACTGATATCTGCATGCTCGACCGTTCCGCTGACCGGCCGTAAACAACTATCACTTGTTTCAGACACAGACGTGCTCAATCTGAGTAAGCAGTCTTTTACCAGCTATATGTCAAAGGCTAAACCATCGGGCAACCGTGTCAGCAATGAAATGGTTGATCGTGCCGGAAGAAGAATTGCCGGTGCTGTGGAAGCCTATTTACGTGCAACAGGACAAGCAGATGAGATTAAAAACTATGCCTGGGAATTTCATCTTGTAGCTGACAACACACCAAACGCATTTTGTATGCCGGGTGGTAAAATTGTTGTCAATGAGGGGATTCTTCCTTATACAAAAGATGAGAACGGACTGGCTGTAGTACTTGGTCACGAAATTGCTCATGCCGTTGCAAAACATGCAAACGAACGGATGAGTCAGCAAACGTTGGTCCAAACAGGAGGAGCTGCTT
>JBOFDD010000106.1:0-2596 GCA_051646645.1 Bacteroidales bacterium
CTAGCTGTTTCCCTTGTGATTTGAATTTCATAGTCCTGATTTTTAACACTCAAATATAGTGATTTTATATCAATTGAACTAATGGAAATGTATTTATTTACTGATAGTCAGGTATTTATATTTATTCAGCAGACCCTAAGTATAAGCTGAAATAAGCTTATGTAGCTTATAAAAATGGCTGTAATTGATTTAATTCATCAAATCAAGTTACAGCCATTTTTTTTGTTAAAAAGGAACCTGTAGCTCAAAAAGTATAACCTTTTTCAGTGCCCTCGGAATCAGAGTGACTTTTTTTATGCTATTAAAATAAGAAATATTCTATTCTAAGTAAGTATATCCATATAATCCTGAACGATAAGTAGACAAGAACTCACGCCCTTCTTCAGCTGTGATTATTCCAGACTTCATAGAAGCGGTTACCCAAGTTTCAACTTTACGAACCATTTTCTTCGGATTGTATTCTACATATTCAAGTACATCAGCGATAGTTTCACCATCAATTATCTGATCTATCTCATATCTGTCAGGGTAAACGCTGATGTGAACAGCATTTGTATCACCAAATAGATTATGCAAATCTCCCAGAATTTCCTGATATGCACCAACAAGGAATACACCTATATAGTAAGGCTCTTTCGATTTAACCGAGTGAACTGGCAAGTGATATGAGAAATTTCGAGTTGAAATAAAATTATCGATCTTACCATCAGAGTCACAAGTAACATCCTGCAATGTCGCTGTTCTTTCTGGCTTTTCATCCAGTCGGGTAATAGGCATAATCGGAAATATCTGATCAATTGCCCAGGAATCAGGTAACGACTGGAACAAAGAGAAGTTACAGTAGTACTTATCCGGCAACATTTTTGCAATTGACTTTAATTCATCCGGAGAATGCTTTATTTCTGATGCTATCTGATGTACCTCACGGGCTACAGACCAGAAAAGACGTTCAATTTGTGCTCTTGTTTTCAGATCTAATAATCCTAAACTAAACATATTTAATGCCTCTTCACGGATTTGTAATGCATCATGCCATGTTTCAATCAGACGTGGCTGATTTAGCTTCTCCCAGAGATTATAAAGCTCTTTTACCAGTTCATGATCTGAATCTGCCAAATCTTCTGATTCATTCCACGATGGTAAAATTGCAGTCTCCAATGCTTGGAACACAAGGATTGAGTGATGAGCTGTCAACGAACGACCAGACTCTGTAATGATATTCGGCTGAGGTATATCATTTTTCTTACACGCATCTACCAATGAATAAATAGAGTCATTCACATACTCCTGAATGGAATAATCCATACTACTTTCGCCAATAGAAGAACGTGTTCCGTCATAATCAACACCTAACCCACCTCCAATATCAACAAATTCGATATTAAAGTTCATTTTACGAAGCTGAACATAAAACTGTGAAGCTTCGCGCAAAGCATTCTTAATACGACGAATTTTTGTAACCTGACTTCCAATATGGAAATGAATCAGTTTCAAACATTCGTGCATATCTTTTTTATCCAGCAAGTCCAATGCTTCCAAAAGCTCGCTTGAGTTCAACCCAAACTTACTTACATCTCCACCGGATTCTTCCCATTTTCCACTTCCTGAGCTTGCAAGTTTAATCCGTATACCGATGTTTGGCTTAATTTTAAGACGCTTTGCAATTGATATAATCTCTTTGAGCTCATTTAGCTTCTCTACCACTAAAAAGATTCTTTTACCCATCTTTTGCGCAAGTAAAGCAAGCTCAATATAAGCCGAGTCTTTATAGCCATTACAAATGATCAATGAATCCGGATCAGTATTAATAGCCAAAACTGCATGCAGTTCGGGCTTTGATCCTGCTTCCAGACCAATATTAAACTTTTTACCATGGCTGACAATCTCCTCGACAACTTGCCGCATCTGATTGACTTTAATCGGATAGATAATGAAATTCTGAGCTGTATACCCATACTCTTCAGAAGCTGTCTTAAAACAGTTTGAAATTTTCTCTATACGATTATCCAAGATATCCGGGAAACGTAAAAGAACAGGAGCCTCAACATCTCTCAGCTGAAGTTCATCCATAAGATCTTTCAAATCTACCGGCACACCATCCTCGCGAGGAGTCACCTGGATATGACCCTTCTTGTTAATTGAAAAATACTTCAGACCCCAACCCTTAATATTGTATAGTTCTGCTGAATCTTCAATACACCATTTTCTCATTTCTTATCTTTACAATGATGGTTATAAATTAAATTAACTCTCGACGATTAAGAAGCCGTCTATGTATAAACAATTAAGCTACAAAAATCGGTCCGCTAAATTATAAAAAAAGATACAGATCTGATTCATTTTAATATTATATAATCATAATATAATATTTTAACGTTCAAATACATGTGTATTAAGGAAGACGGTGGATAAATATTCTATTAAAATATTACGGACGATTAATAGTACAGCCAAACATGGATCAGCGGATAAATCCGGTTGGTGCAGTGTTTTTTTAGTGTTATCTTTACACCATGAAAGCAGACAATATTCTACGCGATATACTTCCAGAGATTTTAATGGATAATTTTGATATTGTAAAATATGAAAAGACAGA
>JBOFDD010000107.1:0-2053 GCA_051646645.1 Bacteroidales bacterium
TTTTGCCAAACCGATCATACCAGCTTTAGATGCTGAGTAATTAGCCTGACCAGCATTACCGGAAACACCAACTACAGAACTCATATTAATAATGCTACCGCTACGCTGACGCATCATAATCGGAGTAACGGCATGAATAAAGTTGAATGCTGATTTCAGATTCACGTTGATAACCATATCCCATTGAGCTTCGTCCATACGCATCATCAAACCATCGCGGGTAATACCTGCATTGTTTACAAGAATATCAATACGTCCGAACTCTTTGTGAATTTCTTCAACAACTTTATGTGTATCTTCAAAATTTGCAGCATTTGATGCAAATCCTTTTACTTTCACACCCAAAGCTGCGATTTCAGCTTCAGTTGCTTTTGCATTCTCGTCAATATTTAGATCTGTAAAAGCAATATCTGCACCTTCCTGAGCAAAACGTAAAGCGATTGCTTTACCAATTCCGCGAGCTGCGCCTGTTACAATCGCAACTTTACCTGTTAATAGTCCCATAATTTTTAAATCTATTGAATACTATCTTTATTATTATTCCACTCATTAAGCATCAAATTGACGCTTTGAGCCGACAAATATATACAAAAAATTAATATTTAATTAAAATACCACCACTTGAGTATCCGCCGCCAAAAACAGCAAGACCTATAGTATCACCTTTTTTGAACTTATCCTGATTCTGAGCCAGCACTAAGACAGCACTTGCTGAACCTGTGTTTCCATACTCATGAATATTGTTCAAAAATTTATCCAGATCCATATTTAAGTGATGCGCTACATTGGCAACAATACGCTTATTAGCCTGGTGAGTAATAATATAATTCAGATCTGTTACCTCCATGCCACGCTGAGCGGTAACATGATCAAGCGCTTCGCACATGAATTTGGTTGCATTCATAAACACATCACGACCATCAGGCATCACAATTCCTGTTTCTTTAGGTTTCAGATAAACTCCTTCCGGGCCTTTCCCGATATGTCCCAGACCGCGGGTAAACACTTCAAGAACTTCAGGGTCTGAGTCTTTCACTTTTTCTGAAGAAAAGTACGTTGCTATTGCAGCATCTCCCCATAAGTGACCCGACATCGGATCAGACTCATTACTGTAATAAGTATTATGTTCAGAACAAACGATCAAAGCTTTCTTAGCTTTTCCCATTGCGAAGTAGCCTTCTACAATTTCAAGGGCGTTTACATACGAAGAGCAAGCTGAAGTTACGTATACACATTTTGCATTCACCATATTAAACTGACGCTGAATAACATGAGCTAAAGTAGCGACTGTATCAAGAGGAGTATATCCTGCACCAACGATCAGATCAATCTCAGAGAGATCATAAGATAAATTCTTTGTGGCATCCTCAACAGCTGCAATTGCCATGGTGTTGATATCCTCATTCGCTGCAGCTTTCGATCTGGTCTCAATTCCGGTTCTTTGTTTTATCCATTCACCGGTCAAACCGTTTACTTCTAAAAAATAGTCGTTGTGGACTCTTTCCGTCGGAACATAATATCCTAAAGAATTTAAGTACATAAAGAATTACTGTTTAATTTTTATACCAAAGAACACGACATCAATGATGTATTTCCGAAGTTCTTTCCGATCAATTCCCAGTTCGTTAAATGTGCCTTTAATATAAGGAACGTCCAAACCTTTAAGTGAATAATGCAACACCATAGAAGTCGCCTCCACGTTTTCTATTTCAAAAATGCCTTCTTTAATTCCAGCTTCAAGAATGTTTTTCAAAATAGTAACTTCCATTTCATCAAAGTAGCGTCTTACATTCTCTACTTTCCAGATATCACGAAAGAACTTTGCACGTAGTGTCCCATTTCGCACCACTGTGCGTTTAACAGCTTCCATCCGGGTAAAAACATATTCAACTAACTTATCATCTGCAGGCATTTCTTTTTCCTCAACGGTTTTAAGAGAGTCCACCAGTTGCTTTAGTTCGGTCTCAATGACAGCCATATAAACCTCTTCCTTATCCTTGAAGTAGGTATACAACGTTCTTCTTCCCTTCTTCGAAGCCACAGCAATGTCATT
>JBOFDD010000108.1:0-2566 GCA_051646645.1 Bacteroidales bacterium
GCAATTGATTATTTTGAGGAATAATCAAATCGTATAAATCATAGTGGTTGCTTAATGGTAATGTTTGTTGCTGAGATAACATAAATATATCCTTTTTTTATCACCTCTAAGATACGAAAAAAGGTGCAAAAAAGAAACATAATACATTCCTTTCTTACACCTTTTTATTTGCTTATTGAAGATAGAGGGTTTTTCAGTGCCCTCTATCATTTACGGGCTCCTTTTTTTATTTGTTATATCTCAGGCTGTTGCCTTAACTTTAAGGATACTGATGTAATCATCAATCAAAGCATCCAGTTTTTCTTTATTATGGAGGTTTTTAATCCAGTATTCGGGTATTGCACTGAACCCTAATTTCGCACCCAGAATACTACAGGTAAGAGCTGCATTCGTATCAGAGTCTCCACCTTCTGCAACAACTTTAAACAGACCCTCTTCAAAAGTCATATCGTTTTTCATTGCCCACAGCGCAACCGAAAGTCCCCTGAGCGTATAAGCTCTTTTGTTTTCATCGTCTAACTCAAGAGAATGAATAGACGAATTCATACCTTTCTCCACATATTTACTCACCTTCGGGTGATAATTACTGCCATATTCCAGTATCTCATCTTTGGTAAGTACACGATCCTCGTGAATCAGCGATCTGATGATTTGAGAGACAATCACACAAGAAGCCACACAGCGCGGATCGTAATGCGTTGTCTTTGCAATACGTTCAGCAAAATCTGTTACACGGGATTTATCCCAGAACATCCATGTTCCGATGACAGAAGTCCGCATAAGTGCTCCGTTCGGGGCAGTAATCATACCCTCTTTTTCCCAGCGTTGTCTTGCAGTCTGATGCGGATTATCCAGATAACCCGGCGCTTTCAGTACACTCTGAGTAAAGAACCCGATATCCTTAGGCCCTCTTTGCATCCAGTTGTAAAACTCACCGGCCACATGACTTTCATGAAGCTCCTGATTATTAATGACTGAATTCAGAATACAGATCACCTGATCCGTATCGTCCGTCCACTCACCTTTTTTCCATCTTCGACGATAAGAATCGTCAATAATATCCGAATAGCGCTTTAATCCTCCTGGATAAGCACCCTTCACCTCTTTGTAATTCATAGACTCGGTACCAAGACCTAAAGCGTCTCCGATAGCCTGACCGTAAATTACGCCTTTAATTTTATCAATAACTTTATCCGTTAGCATGGTTCTTTCAGTAATATTCATGGTTAATAATAAAGAGTCTCCAGAATCTGAACACTCTTATTGATTGCCCCAAATATATCGATTTCTTTTATATAAGCAAGGGATACAGTATTATTTTTCTTGTAATCAGATTAGACCTGAAATTCATTCTCAATATGTAATTGATATTAGAATCAATATTATTATTAAAATTCAAAACAAAATATTGTGATTTAATATTGTTTTTTCTATCTTTATCGCATAATGTGCAATTTGATCCGGAATAAAAAAATTATTTCGGAAGATAAATAATCTATACTGCTACTATGTTTAATAAAGAGAATCAGATTTACAAAAACACATCTTTTTCAGTTTCGAGAAAGTTATTTTCTTCTATCGCATGGAAAAGCATCAATGCGACAGAACGCTCTGTATTGTTCGAACTGATGGGAATAGCATGTGATCGTAAACTCACACTAACATTTAACTCGCATTGTTTTTCGATTTCAAAAGGCGAAATCATCTCACCTGAAGCATATCTTTGTGAGCAGTTATCAGTAAATAGCGAAGAGCTTAACGAGATTCTGACTCGTCTTGAGTCTTTTAACCTGATTAAATTTAAAACAGAATCAATTGAGAATATTCAGTCACAGGGGAACGACTCGAATATCCCACAAATTCAGTTTCCAAATACGTTGTATATGAACAACAATCAGGTTTTGGTTATTCAAATAAATGATACGCTTACTGAAGAGAACAGTGAAGAAGAGAACTGCGCAACTGAGCCTAAAGCAGTTATTGAACCTAAAGTTGTGATTAGTCCAAGAAAAGAGATTAGCAAACCTGAGGAACCTTCAAAAAAGAGCCTCGAAGAAAAAATCTCTCTTGACCAGTTTGACAGAGGAGAATATCCCGATGCCGCACAACAAAAAGCAAACCTTCAGGAAAAATTTAATCTCACAGAAGATCAGTATCAATCAGCTTTAGCTAAATTCTGCAGAACAAAATCTCAATCGGGATATTTGCACATGACTCCGTTTATGTTCAAATTCCAGTTTGATCTGTACATAAAGAAAAATCTTAAGCACATAGTAGTTTAAAAAGAAGCCATCGGCAAAAATAATATTTAAAGCGTAGCGAATAAACCCAGGGATTATTCGCTACGCTTTTTTTCTGATATCTGATTCTGATATCAGAAAAGATATAATTAATAAAGCTGCACCATATAAAAACAAATAGAATAATTAGGGTCTGCTGAATAAATATAAATATCTGACTATCAGTAAATAAATGCATTTTCATTAGTTCAATTGATATAAAATCACTATATTTGAGTGTTAAAAATCAGGACTATGAAATTCAAATCACAAGGGAAACAGCTAGA
>JBOFDD010000109.1:0-4568 GCA_051646645.1 Bacteroidales bacterium
GAGTATTTGTTTTATTTATTTTTTCTGTACTAACTTTGCTACTAACACTCCTAACATTCATATCTTTTGCTTTTGTAAGAAGAATATGCATTTTCTTTTTCAAAATATGATAATGATCTTTTCCAGCTTCCTTTAAAAATGATTCAAAGTACGGTTTGAAAATATATGTGGCAATTAAACCAGGAATTATCCATTCCATCGCTGCATACATTTTGGGACCACTTCTTTGAAAATCTAACTCTAATTTTTCATGTGTAAAACCATCAAAAAATTGACTGTCAAATTCCATGGGGAATTTTTCTGGTATCTCAATTGCAATATGAGGCTTTTTCATATTAGATTCATTTTGTTATTTAGATATACTTAATCAGGTTATACTTTAGGTTTAACTTAAGTATATTGCAAAAATATATTATTCGATGTGAATAAAAAGGAGTGTGTATTGTTTTTTTAATGATGTTGTGTGATTTGTATTTTTGTGATTATGAAATAGTAATGCGAGAGATCTCTGTGAAAGCGTTACGAATTGATCATTGCTCATTTGAAAAGAAAGCGCATAACCCTTATCCGCTTGCTCTTCCATCTTTTTTGTATATTTTTGTTTTCGATTGAAAACGAACGACACAATTTATGAATTTTCGAACATTCCCTTTTATCTTCCTCCTTTTAACCACAATTTATCAGTCACACGCACAACAAAATGATTCACTCTCTTTTCATCTGGATGAAGTGATAGTAGATTCGAAAAGCCGCAAGGAGATATTTAATCTTTATTTGCCTTATCCGAAAGTGAATATTACGTCGGATCAGATGCTGGAATTACAGCCGGCAAATATGGCTGATCTTATTGAATCTTCGGGAAGTCTTTCGCTGCAGAAGAGTCAGCAGGGGGGAGGAAGTCCGATGATCCGGGGATTTGAAGCTTCACGAATCTTGCTGATGATTGACCATGTGCGGATGAATAATCTGATTTACCGTTCGGGGCATCTCCAGAATCTGATCACTGCGGATCACACTTCGCTTAGAGATATTGAAGTGACGTATGGACCAAGTTCTGTTGCTTATGGCAGTGATGCTTTGGGGGGTACAATCCATCTTTTTACCAAAGAGCCGGTATTGTCTGATGATAACAGGTTAAAGCAAAATACAGAATTGCTGTTTCAGGGAAACAGTGCCAATGCAGGTGCAAATGTGCATGTTGAAACAACGCTGGCAAAGAAGAAGTGGGGGACTTATTTGTCTTTTTCCCGTCAACATTTCGGCGATTTAAGAAGTGGGAACAGAAAAAATCCATTCATTAAAGATGATGCATATATTCAATGCGATGAATATGTGGAATCGGTAAATGGTACCGATTTGATTTTTAAAAATGATAAACCTTATCTTCAGAAACATTCGGGATATACACAGTATGATGGTGTGGCAAAATTTCTTTATCAGCCATTCCAGGATATAAAGCATACTTTTAATTTTCAGTTTTCGACGTCATCGAATGTCAATCGTTATGACAGACTGACTGATCGCGCGGACAAAGATCTTAAGTTCGCAGAATGGTATTACGGTCCGCAAACCCGTTGGTTCGGAGCTTACCGGATGGATTTGTTTCATCCGTTGAAACTGGATCGGGTGTCTTTGCAGCTCGCTTATCAGCATGTGGATGAAAGTCGTCATAACAGAAAATATGAAAGCAAATATCTGGGAAGCCGGTTTGAGAACGTGAATGTGTTTTCGGTTACACTTGATGCAGAAAAAGCTTTTGCAAAGCATCAGCTTCGTTTTGGGGTAGATGTGAATCTGAACTGGCTGAATTCTTCCGCATATAAAACCATGAAGAAGACCGGTGAAAGAGAGCCTCTGGATACACGTTATCCCGATGGGGAGAATACAATGCATTCGGTAGAAGCTTTTTTTATACACCGCTGCCCGGTTACATCAAACGGACTTCACTGGTTTAACGGAGTGCGTATAGGCGGATCATTTCTGCATTCTTCAATCGTAGATAAATCTTTCTTCCCTTTTCCGTTTGACCGGATCCGGCAAAACAACTTTACCTATAGTCTTAGTTCCAGTCTGGTGAAGATGTTTGATGAAGATCATACGCTTGGGTTAAATGTATCTACCGGATTTCGTGTTCCTAATGTGGATGATGTGGGTAAGATTTTTGATTCGCAACCCGGAACTGTTATCGTACCAAATCAGAACCTTCGTCCGGAACAGACTCTTTCAGCCGATTTGACTTATAAGTTCAGCGTCGCAGATTGTATCCGTTTGGAAGCTTCGGTTTATTATACCCGCCTGTGGGATGCTATTGTTGTAGAGCCGGCTCTGTTTGCAGGAAAAGATTCAATTATGTATGACGGAAGTCTCAGTCAGGTGCTTCACAATTCCAATGCACGCAAAGGTCAGATTTACGGAGGAAGTTTATACCTTCAGTATAATCTGAATCGCTTTTCGGCAGACGGTTCGGTTAGTTATACCCGTGGGATGGCTTATAACAAGGGAGAGAAGACTCCGCTGGATCATATATCTCCGCTATTCGGCAAGATTAGTCTGAAATACCGCTACCTGCGAAGAAAGCCAATGAGCAGGATTGAGTTCTTTACGCTGTTTAACGGACGAAAAGATATTAAGGATTACAACTTATCCGGTGAAGATAATATCCGTTATGCAACTGTGAAGGGAGTAGATGGCAAAGGACTTCCGGCATGGTTTACGCTGAATGCAAGAATCTCGTTAGAGGCTTTGAGCAATCTTTATCTGGATTTCTCGGTATTAAATATTCTCGATACTCAGTATCGTACTTTTGCATCAGGGATTAATGCGCCGGGACGTGCATTTCAGTTGACGATGCGCTATCAGCTATAAACAAAGAAAGACGGCCTTCTGAGCCGTCTTTCTTTGTCTTATATTGTATATTAAAGTAGATCAATGCATTTTTCAAGAGCCATGCCACGTGATCCTTTAATCAGAACATAACTGTCGCGTACCGGATTTTCTTTCAGATATTCCAGCAGGCTGCTTGTGTCAGTCAGTGTTGTGAAGTCCGACTCGATCTGTGAAAAAATCTCACCAGCCAGAATTACTTTGCTGAAGCTTAAAGCTGAGATCAGGTCTACGATCTGTTTGTGCTCTTTCAGTGTTGTCTCGCCCAATTCAAACATGTCGCCCAGGATAAGTGTCTTATTCCCGACTCTCATATCATGAAAGTTTTTCAAAGCAGCGCTCATGCTTGTAGGATTGGCATTGTAAGCATCAATAATAATATGATTAAATGCGGTATCCTTTAACTGAGAACGATTGTTCTGAGGTTCGTACTCATTAAGAGCCTGAGAAATTTCACGGTTAGGAACATTAAAGAAACAACCGATAGATACTGCTGCAAGAGCATTAGCAAGATTGTATGATCCGATCAGTTTTGAATGTACTTCTCCAGTGTAAGTAACGTGCTTCCATAAGAACGAAAGGAATGGATCGTTTCCGGTAATGCGACCACTTACATATAGTCTTTCGGCTTCGCCGTAGACGATTGATTCAATCCCATGTGCCAGATCGCGCAGAATTGAGTTCTCATTATGAAGAAATATTTTGCCACCCGTACGACGAATGTAGTCATATAGTTCTCCTTTCGTTTTGATGACACCTTCGAAAGAGCCGAATCCTTCTAAATGTGCTTTACCTATATTGGTGATGATCCCGAAATTAGGCTCGGCAATCTCAGCAAGAGTTTTGATTTCGCCGGGATGGTTTGCTCCCATTTCGATAACGGCTATATCATGCTCTTCGGTCATCTGGAGCAGAGTAAGAGGCACACCAATATGATTATTCAGATTTCCTTTTGTGAAAAGGACGTTGTATTTTTTCGAAAGAACAGCAGAGGTTAACTCTTTTGTTGTTGTTTTTCCGTTTGTACCAGTTATTGCAATAACCGGAATGTTCATGACACGACGATGATGGCGGGCAAGAGCCTGTAAGGTTTTGAGACAGTTGTCAACTAATATCAGACGAGGATCGCCAGTATAATATTTCTTTTCATCGATAATAGCGTATGCCGATCCCGATTCGAGAGCTTTTGTTGCATACTCGTTACCATTGAAACGTTCCCCTTTAAGAGCAATAAAGATTGACCCTTTCGGACAGTTTCTTGTATCTGTCGTTATAGTAGGGAATTCGCGAAAACGTTTATAAATCAGGTCTATCATTTTGTGTCGTATTGTTAGTTGTGTTTATACAGATCGGTTATTGATTCTATCGAGGACGATAATAAGTCTTTGCTTCTGGAATGACTTTTTTCAGATTTTCAATCCGGGCATCATCAGCAGGGTGTGTGCTGAGAAAAGCGGGAGTGCTACCTCCTTTGTCTTGCGCACTCATTCTTTGCCAGAATCCCAATGCATATTCGGGATCATACCCCGCCATTGCAGAGAAAATCAGTCCCAGCCGGTCAGCTTCATATTCATGTTTACGTGAATAGGGCAGCATTATGCCTACATTGGCTCCGAGTCCGTAAACTGTCATAGCCAGATTTTGAGTCGCTTCTGTCTTAGAAGAGAGTAATGCCGACAAAGCAG
>JBOFDD010000110.1:0-1518 GCA_051646645.1 Bacteroidales bacterium
TAGGTATCGGCTCTTTTGAGGTGATACCAGATTCTCTTAATAAGATCGCGGATATAACTCATAGCAATTTTTGTTTTCACTATGAATGTACATCAAATATAATGTAGCCGCTATAGCCTGAATGTGGTATATATTGGCAAACTCGTATTCGCGGGAATAACTTTTATGAACCCGGCAACAACACTTTTATCGGCAGCCGTTGCGTCGCACCTGTATAGGTTTAGTAATTCGGTAACGGAATTTTGCTAAAAATTCTGTTATGATAACAAATCCACTGAAAGGAGACAACACCTTATACCGGGAATGGATAGGGCGCTACCAGGATTTTGTGAAAGAATATGAAACCATCAAGCGGGGGGAACACCAGGATTTTTTGTATGTAAAAGATTGGGCGAAAGCAAGGAAGATCTGCAAGAAAAATTTCCTGAAGTACTACAACCGCTTCAAGCAATCGGGTTTGACAGTGGATCTGGTGCCCCGAAAGCGGGGTCCCCGGTTTAAAAGTCGTCGTCCGGGAGAGCAGTTAGAGCAGAAGGTTATTGAACTAAGGAAGCTGGGCAATAACAAGTATGAGATAGCGGCCCTGCTAAAGGAGCAAAAAAGTAACTTTACTCCCTCTGCTTCCGGAGTGTATAATATCTGCAGGAGAAATGGTTTAAACAGAAGAGTTCCTGCTATGAAGCTGGAAAAGAGACGAATCATTAAGGAACGTATGGGGCAATTGGGACATATTGATACACATTATTTAAGTAAGCATACTGTCAGGGGTAGTACACAAAAGCTTTATGTGGTAGCTATAGTGGATGATTACAGCCGGGTAGCCTGGGCAGAGATAGTACAAAGTATTGACAGCCTGAGTGTGATGTTTGGTGCTATGCGATGTTTAAATATATTGAAAGCACATTATCATATTCAGTTCGAAGAGATCCTATCCGATAATGGGAATGAATTTGGTAATCGCAGTTCTAAAAACAAACTGAATCATCCATTTGAACGGTTATTAATTGAAATGGGGGTAAGACACATAAATACGCGGCCTTACCGTCCGCAAACCAATGGAAAAATCGAACGGTTCTGGCGTACACTGGAGGAAGACCTTATAATTGATACGGATTTTGATTCAATAGAAGAACTAAAGGAAGAGCTGTTGCAATACATGTATTACTATAACCACGAAAGACCCCATCAGGCTATTGAAGGAAAGAAACCTGCTGATATGCTTGAACAGAAAAAGGATATTTAGTTTTTTAGGGATACAGATTAAATATATAAAAAGTGTTACCGAATTAGTTAACCTTAACAAGTGCGACGCAACAAAAGCTAAACAGCAGTACAAGCGCCGGGCTTCGAATTCTTCACAATTCATTTACCAAACTTTCACATAGTATTAGTAAGCGGTGACTGCTGATTTTCGTTTAATATAAGTAAGTGTATAAAAGCACTGAAAACAATTAATATGAAACAGCCTGAATTGAAAATGCTTGGTGTGTTCACTGCTGTGTTATTAATAATAACCGG
>JBOFDD010000111.1:0-10178 GCA_051646645.1 Bacteroidales bacterium
CCATCGGCTTAAGAGAATTTTCAGAACGACACAAAAGATAAAGGAGTGGCTCCCGGTCTTTCTTTTTCGTTATAATAAAGCTTCTATAAATATTTTTCCATAATTGTAGATATTAAGCACTTAATTGCTCAACCTCATCCACTTCTTCTATCTTATCCAGATAGTGTTTACTCATTTTATTAAAACGAAGAATAAACAACACTGAGGCAGTACTTAGTCCGAAAATAAAGCCCATCCAGATGCCTATAGCTCTCATATTTAAAACAAAACCACAAAAGTAGCCAATAGGTATATTAATAAAGATATAAGAGATTATAGCATACAACATCGGTTTCTTCACATCTGCAATACCACGAAGAGCACCCAATGAAACGACCTGTAACCCATCAGGAATCTGATAAATAGCACAAATAATTAAGAGCTGCGCTGACATAGCAATAACTTCAGGATCTGAAGTAAAAATCATAGGCAGATGATAACGGAAAAGAATCATCCCTGTTGCTGCTAATATCACAGTTACAATAGTCAAATGAAAAGATGCAAACGCTGCTTTACGCATATTGCCATATGCTTTAACTCCCAACTGGTGGCTTACACGTATCGTTGTCCCGGCACTTAAACCTCCAAGAATCATGAATATCATATAAGACATATTCATTGCAATCTGATGACTCGCTAATGCGACTGCACCTAACCAACCTACCATAACGGCTGTAAAACTAAAAGCCATTTGCTCAACAAGAATCTGAGTTCCGATAGGAAGCCCCACTTTTGTCACTTCAATCATTTTCTTTACAGAGAATATTTTCATTCTAAACTGTGAGAAGAAATGTCTCAATGACTTATTTTGCAGAAAAACAAACAAGAAGAAAATTGGCATAAGAACTCGTGACACCAAAGTTGCATATGCAGCACCGATTACTCCATATTCTTCGAATCCCATTTTACCATAAATCCACAAATAATTTAATCCTATATTTATGAGATTAGCTAAAATAGTAATCGTCATGGCGGTACGTGTATTCCCGATTCCTTCCATAAACTGCTTAAAAGAAAGAAATATCATCAGTGGAAACATCGATACAACCATTATACGGAAATAAGGGATTGCCAATTCAGCAACACGGTCCGTTTGTCCCATTTTATCCATAAAGAAGGATACTCCAAACAAAACACCACCAACAAGGCATGCAAAGATCAGATTCAAAATAAACGAGTTTTGAAAAAGAGCGACTGTTTCACCATCTCTCTTTTCAGCAAAAGCTTTTCCGACTAAAGGTGTCAGTCCTAATGCAGTTCCCATACTAAAAAGCAAACCAACATTAAAAACTGCTCCTGCAAATGAAACAGAAGCCAGCTCTTCAGCACCCAATCGCCCAACCATCATTGTATCGGCCATCTGAACGACAACCTGGCCTAATTGAGAAAGCATCACAGGTACCGCAATAACTAAATTGTTTCTGTAAAATGGAATGTAACTTTTAAAATTCATAAGCATTTCGATTTTTATCCAAGCCTACTCCATTGACTTAGTGAGATGTAACAAATAAAAGCCTCACGCTTTTACGAAAGACTATAACAATGTCACTTTGCTTTTCTTCAAAACAAAGGCCCAAACTTTTATGTGATAAAAAGGGAAAAAAATCTAAATTCAGACGGCAGTGGAGTTTGCCCTCACTTAAAATTGGCGACAAAGATAACTCTTATCTGCGAAAAGACAAATAGAAAACAATCAATATTAATTAAAAAACACACACTCATAGAAGCTACTAAATAACTCAATAGACAAAATTGCGTAAAAGAGATTATAGCAAATCAGTAGAAGTGACATATTTCGCATTGCGCTCGCCAGCAATTTCTTCTCACTAAGCTATCTTCTTTGTTATATTAATTTCACAATCCTGATATTACTCACCTGTCAATCATATTCAGAACTGCATAAAAAAAGGATTGCAGAACCCAATCTGCAATCCTTATCTATCTAATTATATATATCTTAAACCTCGATATCTCCACCTTCACCTTCACCCCAAGGGTTGATTGTAACAGACGTAATAACAAGCTCATTACCTCCATTAAGTGTCAGGTTATATGTATGATTTTTACCTGCTTCCCATTGGATGACATTTCCTTGACCTTGCTTGAATGCAATATCATAAACGATACCATCAATCTTTACAGTGAAGTAAGATTTAGTATCTTCGATTGTACTTGTAAACCCAACAGGCATAACCATCGCATGAAACTGACCAGCAACTTTGTTTGCTACATCAGGCAGACCACGTGGGCTCTCTTTAAATGAAACCCCGGTCCATTCAGACCAGTTAGCAGCAGTCGTTGCCTCGTTCGTATTTGAAGGGGTATAAGCTCCAGCTGCAAAACTTGCAATATGGATATTTGTTTTTTCACTTCCAGCACTTATAGCTCCGCCCTGAATATTCATAGTTCCGGCAAGAATAGTATTATTTACTGTGATCGATTGCAAATTACATTCGCCTGTATAACCAGCTCCTTTTGTGAATGTAAATGAAATCATTGCCAATCCGTGATTAAGAAGGATAGACGCATTTTTATTTGTAGAGTTAATTTCTCCATTTTCTTTTGCTACGCCATACATAAAGTCAGTATAACCAGCTTGAACAGGAAGTGCCTCTAGGTTATAGTTTTCGCTTGTGTATGGAAAATAAGCAACCAAATCAGCTTTAGCCGAACCTAAGAAAAACTTCAATGAAGAACCCGTAGCATCAACATATTTCCAACCACCAGCGTTATTCCATTTCAAGTTTTCCGCATTACCATTGTTCGCTGTTGTATATAGTTCTGATGTTCCAGCATTAAAAACTGAGATACCAATATTTGAGTTTTCTGCTAATCCTTCAGCCATAACTGGTCCGGTATAAAAGCCATCGCCATTGTTAGTTGTGAATAGAGATTTACTTTTTGCTGTATGAGATAAAATTGATGTAGAAATAGCAAGCTCACTTACCTGATTCACATTATCAAGCTCGCTTAAGTTCTCATTCGAACATGAAAACAAAGACACTGCTACCGCAGCTTAAATCCATAACTTTTTCATAAAAGTTTTTTTTAATAAATTGTGGTTGATGTAATAGTTGAATAATAAAGATCATCTAATAAACGGATACCATAAATTGTATCCCCTTAATAATACAAAGGATAAAACAGCAGTGCTACGTTTTTAGGAACCTGAATCTTACATATAATTAAAGATACAATCAGTTTTAATAATCGTATCATTATTATACATTTTGCCAGAAGTTGTATCGCAATAACTTATTTTGATTCTGTATCTATTATAAATCTGAGGTAAAAGTAATTAATATTTTTAAGTCTCGCAAGTTGAGATATCAACTTATAAAATTCATTATACAATGATATCAAATTTCTATATCTATATCCTCGGAAATCCACGGTGATACAGACACCTCGGCTGTAAGCGTTAACAAATCAATATTAACTTCAAGAGTTTTATCAATCGCATTTTGGAAAAGAACCCCATTAGCATCTTTATCCAAAGACTTAACAAATACTCCTCCTTTAAAAACATTTACAACTACCCCTGACTCTTTCTCTGAAGGAAAAGTCGAAATGTAATTTGTTGTCATTTCGTTTCCTTTTATAAATAAATCAGGCGTTATTTCAAGACGCTCATCAAAGCCGGCTTTCTCGTGATTTATCTGAGCACTTATTTTTTCAATACGTATATTGTAGGCAGATCTACTTTTAACGTCCCCCGATAGCTTTACTCTCATCTTTCCAACAGTACGCTTTATATCAATATAATGATGGCTTTTTTCATCAATCGTATTTTCATATACTGTTGACCCCAAAAAAATTTCCTGTGTATTACTCATTTCTTCTACTGCTGTAAAAGTCAATGAGAATTCATTAAGAAAATGTTTCCATTCAGGATAAATAATATCATCATTAGAAGAGAGGTTCACAGCCTCAATATAAATTCTTTTATTCCGGGGATAAGAGAGCCGAACAGGCTTTGAATTTTTGACATCTGCATCTTTAATATCGATCCACTCAATCAAAACCTGCTTTTCATTATATATGTACAAGCGTACATCTCCAACACTTCCCGTAGAAGTGACCTCTTCGTTATCACAACCAAGAGCTCGGATTATGATGGGAGCAGAATTAAAATCATATGACTTTGGTGCTTCATTTGTACAACCAGTAATAGTCATAATCAAGCACAAAATCGAAGTTACTGTTAACTTTCGTAACACATCCATAAATATGAATTTATAGTTTCGGTAAGGAATGAATCATTCGGTTTCATTAAATAATCCATTCACAAAAGTAAAAATAAGAAATAGTTTCTGTATTAACAATGGAATATTATTTTTTTTATTCAATTAATATTTCACACAAGCCTAACTCTACTTTTTATTCAATTATGCATCAAGCATTTAATTAGAATAAAAAAAGCCATAAGATCTTTATTAATCTTACGGCTTTTTTTTTATTCGCTGATTTGTTCAGCTTCTTTTTTCTTAAGTAAATTCAATTTTGCTTCAGCAAGTCGCTTCTCTTCGACTAAATTTTGCATAGCTTGCAAAGTTGACGACAACTCAAGGCTTGTACTTATAGCATTTTTCTGAACAGGCATAAGCTGAGTAGCCTCTTTTTGCTCTCCTACAAACAAAAGAGTTATCTGCTGATCCTTGAACTGGCTAATAAAATTTGCAACTCCTCCATCATTTTGAAGATTAAATGTTACCCGTTCATGATTCATTTCTCCGTCTTTAAACCTATAATTTCGTCCTCCATCAAAAGGGATAGCTGATGTTTCAGCAAAAGAGCCATCCTTCAAAGAAACACGAACCATATTATGCTTTAAAGCACGGGTACCATTGTAAACACTGATAAGCTGCAATGTCCCGTTTTCAAAAACCTCAGCACGGAGATAGTTATGATTGATATTCCGGTCAAGATCCAGTACCTTATGGACATAACGACCAATCTTGTCGTATTCTTTATCTTGCTGAAAAACAAATTCTTTTTTCAACTGCTCTGATTTAGCAGTTAATTCAGTAAGCATAGAATCGCAATACTGAAAGTTACGCTCTTGTTCTTTCATTTCAATTTTACGCATCAGGCGGATACTTTTACGTAAAACATCAAACTCTTTGGGATACAAAATTTTTATAGAGTCTATTTCCCGTTTCGCCAGATTAAACTCGCCTTTATCATAATAAGATGAAGCCTGATCATATCTGTCTGCTGCAGCCTCTCTTTTACCACTACAAGACACCAGGCTACCCAATATTGCAATAAAAAATAGTATTTGTTTCATTTTTTGATTTATTTATCTGAATCGTCTTCTGAATTCTGCACAAATGATAGAAGTAGCAACCCCCACATTAAGAGATTCACAAATAGGGTTTACATCCGGATAACCCGGAATAAGCAGTTTTTTTGAAACCAGCTCTTCAATACCCTGAGATATACCGTTTCCCTCATTACCCATAACAATAATCCCATGAGGAGTTAACTCTTCCTCATACAGATTCACTCCATCAAGAAAGGTTCCATATACCGGAAGAGTCGTATTCTTTAGCAACTCATAAAGATCAGCATAGTGAACCTGAACGCGACCTAAAGCTCCCATTGTTGCTTGTATAGTCTTCTGATTATACACCTCAACGGTTTCTCTTGAGCAAACAACATGCTCAATTCCAAACCAGTCAGCAATTCTTATAATAGTACCAAGATTTCCGGGATCCTGGACTGTATCTAATGCAATAGAAAGCTTATTTATCAGCATATCGGGAGTAAATTCTCTTTTAATCTGATAAAAAACAGCTATCGCATTTTGAGCACTTTTTTGAGTAGACAGCTTCTCCAGCTGTTCTTTATCGCAGAAAATAATCTCTTCCGCCATTGGCTTTTCATTGAAAGACTCAAGAAATGATTCTGTACAAACCAGTGTTTTGCACTTACAAAAAGTTATAAGATCTTTCACAAGGCGATCGCCTTCTGCGGCAAAACACTCACTCAAATCTCTATTTTTCTTCTTTTGAAGCGACTGTATAAACTTGATTGTATTTTTAGTAAGCATATTAAGTTGTAATCGAAAATTCACTGCAAAGTTAAGAAGCTGATTTGATTTTTGCTTCTATTTATCCTATTTATCTTTTCTATCAGCATACAACCGAAAGAATATCCGGTATTCTATTTCACTTTACCTTTCCGCCACTTAACCATGTTTTCAAATAATAGGGTTCAGAAAGATTGCTAATCATTACACCTTTTGATGTTGAAGTATGAATAAAAGCTCCTTCTTTCAAATAAATCCCTACATGATTGGCATTTTTTGACTTCGGTTTATTGCTCGTATTAAAGAAAACGAGATCACCCTCTTTAAGCGATCGCTTGTTTTTTTTGTGACAATATTCAGTCATCATCTCCTGAGAACTTCGTCCTATATTTTTACCAAATACCGTTGTGTAAACCTGGACTACAAACCCTGAACAGTCAAAACAATTTTTATTATTACTTCTTGAGCAATGTGGTGTTCCTATCCATTTTACACACTCTTCGTAGAGTTTCAGATTATCATGTTTATTAAGCTGTATACCGGTCTGTTGCGAAAGATATGTTATTTTCTTATTTGCCTGACGGGATGTACCACATGAGCTAAACATAAATATAAGTGCAACAAGAATAAATCCTGTATATGCAGCTTTGTGTGTTGTCATAAATAAATATCTAATAAAGTTATATGGCCGAATATAGATATATTTTTTCATTTAGAAGCAATTCTCTTTATTATCCTACAAAAAAATAAGACTTTTCAGGGTGATAAATATCTCCACTAAAAAGTCTTATCCAAATATTTTTCTCTCAACAAAATATCAATAGTTACAGTTTATACCGATCTACAGATTCTAACTCAAGTGTTTTATCTTGATTTACTGAAAGAGTATAGATATATGCCATTCCCCCCTCCCACTCATTAAATCCTGTATCTCCAAGTTTAATATAAGAATTGGACTCATTTATTCTTATTGAGCACACAACTGTATTATCCACCTCCTGAGGAATAACAAACGATTGAAAAAAGAGCTCATGATTTTCTTTATCCAAGACGCTGTTCAAAAAATCATCGCTCCGGGTCAGGCTCAGGGCTATTCGTTTAGAGAACTTGTCATCTGTTTTCACTACTCCGTTTTCAAGAGAAAGCAAAGCTTGTGCTGTTATATTATTCAGACTTACACTCTGGATATTATGAATAAAATAGTCAGATTTACTTTTCAGTCTGAATACAACAAAAGACATAGCGTAATTAAAACGTATCTGCGCTTTATTGTTTTTAGGTGTAATCACATCCATTATTCCATTTCCGCCTTTCTCTGCTTTCCCATACAGATAATTAGTTTCGCCTGGTTTAACAACAATCATTGGAGCAATATCATCCGAAGAAATTGACGGATCTTTTGCATTACCTGGCACAAAACAATCTGAATTAAAAGGATAGTAAGCATAAACATTGACTGGCTGTCGCAATTGAATCTCAGTTGAATTACACCAGTTATCTGTATTCTTTTTAGAAAGAATATTCTCAGCCTTATGTTCAGGGGAATCGGAGTTCACTGAAAGAGAATTAAAACTTCCGGATTTATATACACATAATCCGATCTTACTACCTTCGTGTAGATTATCCGAAAAAACAGGTTTTCCGGAGTGAGTTGATTTAGTAGTAAGCTCCAATGGCATTTCTCCACAGGACAAAAGTGAGGTGGAAATTGCTAAACAACAATCGCTTCCATCCTCTTCATATGAATTTACCAAATTATTATTTGTACATGCCATGAGGCATAACAAACATAAAGAGTAAATCCAGTTCTTCTTCATGTAGTTATCCAACATAAGTATTTTTTGATAGATGCTTATGAGAGCACCGAATGTTTTTTTGACGTAAGATGATGTAAAATCTGAATCCTCATTAATGCTTATATATACTTGTGCTTCAGCACTCTATTTTCCTATTTTCCTGTACTGGGATTCAAATGGACTGCAAAGATAGATAATAATTTCATAGTCACAAATATTTCAAAGAAAAACAGTAAGTTTATTTTAAGAATTTGTGATCAATATTACACATAGAGGAATAAATACAAAGAAGTCATTCCTACTATTTGGACAATAATCAATTTTAGACTATTACAAAAGCAGGGATGACTTCAAAAGCTACGTGAAGAACATGAATACTTCAGGTGTTTTTTATTCTTATTTATTTCGCAAGCAAGTTCATTACAAATTCAACTTTCTCATTATCCGGAATCGTCGCATCTAACCAGTTAATTTTAAATCCGCGGCGTTCCATTCCTCTAAACCAGGTCATTTGCCTTTTTGCAAACTGATGAATAGCTGTTTCTAATCCTTTATACATCTCGGCATAAGAAATTTCACCAATCAGATGCTGAGTCATGAATTTATATTCAAGTCCGTAATAGATAAGATCTTCCGGCGCAATACCTTCGTCAAGCAGTGATTTTACTTCATCAAGCATACCTTCGTCAAAACGCATCTTCAAACGTTTCGATATCTTCTCTCGTCTGAGCTCTCGATCAATATCAACGCCAATAATCAGGCTATTAAGGGGATCGAATTCATTCTGATCAGCATCCTTATTTAAATAATACTCTTCAATTTCGATAGCCCGTATTGCTCGCTTCACTGTATCAACATCCGTTGTATTATGCAATTCCTTGTACTGGCTAAGCATAAAAGTAAGCTCATCGAGTGTTTTATCAACCAGAGCCTCTCTAAGGTTTTTATTTTCCGGTACAGCAAAAAGCCGGTATGCTTTTAGAACAGATTCGATATACAAGCCGGTTCCTCCGCACAAAACAGGTAATTTCCCTTTCGCCTTGATCGACTCATAAGCATTAAAGAAGTCATGCTGATATTCAAACAGATTATATTTATATCCGGGTTCACAAATATCAATCAGGTGGTATGGAATATTTTTCCCTTCGTGTGTATAATCAGCCAGATCTTTTCCCGTACCCAGATCCATTCGTTTATAAATCTGACGTGAATCGCCACTTATTATTTCGGTATCCATCTTTGCAGCAAGAGCTGTTGCAAATGCTGTTTTTCCGGATGCTGTTGGACCAAGAATCGTAATTAAATCGTATTTCATTTGTAATTTTTTATCTTCTGTTTCAGGTACAGCAAAGATACATAAGATTTTAGAATGAAAAAAGGCATCTCCGTAGCAGAGATGCCTTTTATTAAATTATTATTTCACGATTAGCTTCAACATGCGCTTTTCGTTATTAGCAAAAATGCGAACAAGAAAAACACCTTTTGAATCAACTCTTATCTGCTGATTTGAAGAATATGACACTTTCGTTAAATACAAACGACCGCTCAAATCAAACACCTGAATTATTGTATTTTCAGGCAGATTATACAGATAAATCATACCATTATTGCCATGACCGTAAATAGTACTTAGCGGTTTAGCTTCAATTCCAGTACTGATCAGTGTGCGAAGTTCTGAAAGACTCGTTTTCACCGGAGCATCAGCAATAGTTGTTACGTCATAAGCATATTCCGTATCAGCCTCAAGACCCGAAATCGTATATGCAGTTATAAGATCCAGATTAACCGGATATCCTGCTACAGGCACATATACTTCAGCGGTTCCACCGGTCGTAATTGTCACCTGATCAATATACGTACGTTTACCACTTTTTGAATAAAACTCAATTTGCGATTCTTTAGTACTTTCAGGCAATTCGATCGTATAATCTTTCAGTTCTGATTCAGTTGTAATTACACCGATTTCCTCACCATCAAGTTTAACAGAAATTGTAGCTCCACTATCTGACCCATAGCGTTTTGCTCTTACTGTCAGCACTCCAGGCTTACTCAGATCTAACTCCGGCGTTGTTAACGAACCATAGTTGCTGCCCGAAGCCAGTTTTGCCATTTTATCATTAAAATCTGTATATCCACCAGTAACCCAGCCTGCAGGCTTAGCATCCATTTTCTGGTCAAGGATAGTTACATTCGCACTTTCTGAAATTTCTTTTTTGAACAGATTGAAGATATATCCTTCAGCAAGAGAGTGAGTAGTCCAGTTTGCCGTAAATCCTTCAGAAGAAATATTTGTAGCAGGCAATGTCATG
>JBOFDD010000112.1:0-3046 GCA_051646645.1 Bacteroidales bacterium
TACATATACTTTTCCCATCTTTTTCTTTTTATAAAATACATAACAAATAGGATAATGAACCCGGAGAGCAATCCGCTCAAGTACCAGTTGAAAAGTGTTTGAACGGTGCTTGAGCGTGTTTTTATGCTGTCTTTTTCGAAGCTTAATGTATCGCTTCTGATTCTTATCATTTCTTTTGAAAGTCGCTCAACTTCTCTTTGCAGAGAATCACATGTGGCAGTAACTAAGAGAGTGTCTCCCCGTATTTTAACATTCACTCCTGCCTGTCCGTTTTTATCCGCATAAGAAGCGTTATAGGGGAGATTACGGAGGTTCTCCATCGGGATCTCCATCCGGACCTCTGACTTTGGTATCGCAATCGTGCTCTGCGTCACTTCTAACCGTTCGATGAGTTCTGTCTTTTCTCTCTGCTCCAGGATTGTTGCCTCTTCGCGTGTAGTTCGGCAACTCGTCACGAATAGGGCAAGAAGCATAATACCTGCAAGAAGGAGCTTTTCCGAGCGTACGGATAACTTGCGAAAACTTGATGTTAAGATCATTGTAATTTTCTTGTAGTGTTAAGATTGTATCCTGAAGATTCTCATACATGACCTTATAGATGTCATGTTCCTCCTTCACGGATCTTGCTTTATAGAGCTTACGATTGACCAGCCATGTAAGCAGTGAGGCTATAAAGCCGGATGGAAGGCAATACTTTAAAATCTCTATAATGCTGTCCATGATTTGTTATTGATTAATGCCGATTGATCTCAGCCAGAGTTGAACGTCAAACGAAGGACATCCCTTGCCTGCCAGTTCATTGTGTCCAATAATCCTTACCTGAGGAAATCGTTTATGAAAATCTTTCACATAGTTCTCAAGAGACTTCTTTTGAGCCTCGGTTCGCGTATCTTTCGGTTTTCCGGTCTTATCACATCCGCCGGCATAAACAATATGCCGGGAATAAGAATTATGCCCCGAAGCTCCGTTTGTTATTTCCCATGAATCAACCTGAGCATCTTCGTTGTTGTCAACCAATCGCTCAACCGATCCATTCAATCTGAACAGATCGGTATAACCGACCTGCTTCCATCCATTGCCTCCTTTTGATTTGGGTGAGGTATGCCAGTGACGAATATCACCGGCTGTTACATCTCTTCCTTCTGGTGTAGCGGTACAATGAATAACAAGGTATTTAATGATAGCCATCTTAAGACACCGGAACACCCTGAACTAACGCAACTACACCTTTCTTGTCCTCACGCATGATACGACCACCTGCCCGTACAAGGAACGAATAGATATCTCCGTAATAGGTAGCATCACCCTCATTCTCAAAAGCCTTGATTTCACCAAGAGCTCTGCAAACACTTTGATCGTGCCATGCAAGAGCAGCTGCAAGATCCGTTGCCTGACCTGTAGTAGCCCAATCTTTGGGCGCTTTGGCTGCTGTGTAAAGAGCCGCCTTACTTCGCATCATTACATTGAAGCTGAAAAGCTTTCCGATAACACCGTTCTGAGCATCGGCAGATGCAAGAAATGCCGTATTTTCATTCTCCGTAAGCGAATTCAACAGTTGAGAATACATCTGTGCATCAAGCAAAAGATATCTGCCTTCCTGAGGAATATCTTCGTTATTGAATTTGGTCATCAGAGCCAAAACATCAGCTTTACAAAGCGATTTTCGTTTTCCGGTCGCCTTATCCGTATAAGCATCAATTTCAGCGCCTGTAGTAGCAACGCAACCAGCGGCAGACGGCGACCATTTGAAAATAAAATCAAGAGCTACGTCATCATGCAATTTCAGTTTATCCTGACGAAGAACTGAAGTGCGTTTGTCGTAACTAAGCTCAACGGTATCCGCATTGGCAATAAAGACAGGATCGGTTGTAAACTCATCCAGAGGGAATGTAATGTCAATATCATCTCTTTTGGATACAGAAGCCGGAAGTTCTGTTCTGTTTTTCTTCGTTCCGGATGCGGCCCCGGCATTAGGGATATGCACAATTTTTCCGTTTTGCACGTACTGATCGGCATTAAATGATTTACTAAGGAAGCTATTGGAGGCGAAAAGACCCTCTACAATAGAACTCATCCAAATTTCTTTTTGAATAGCCATTTCTCTTATGTTATTAGTGTTAGTAATTTGATCTACAAGTTTGGTTCTACGCCAAAACGTTCCTTAAACTTAGACTTGTACATTTCCGGATCGGCATCTCTCAATTCAACAAGTTTTCCTGATTTATCCAGGTCATCCCACGATTTATCCTTCCAGTCTTTTAATGATACACCGCCCAAATTATTGGATCCGATTTGTGAGGCAATGTTTGTGCGGCATGGAATAGCGGCAAGCATTGTTTTTGTGCCTTCGAAATCTTTGTCAAAAAGCTGAATCAATGTTTCTTTTCCTTTCGCGTCATAACGCCCCTCTTTGATTGCCGCATCGGTTAGCTGGATTGCTTCCTGCTTTTGAGATTCTTTCTTTGCGGCATTCATCTTATCCATAGCAGCAACCAACGTTTTGTTTTCTTTATCCAAACGGTCTGCATTGGCAATAATTCCCTGGATAGCGGTTACAATCTCCGCTTCACTGGCTGAATCTTGCAGTTTTAATACTCCTGTAAGTACGCTCATTGTAGTTTGTTTTTGTTGTTTATTACTATGATCCATCAACCGGATCAGATTACTCTGATCCTTCAGGTCAATGATCTGTTTACTTTCACGGTCATAAAATACCAGTGCATTATGATTAGCTCCGATAGTCACAATACTTGCTTCCCGAACTGTCCACTTAGTGACAGTAGGTAATCGTTGTCCCGGAATCATAAGATCATACGAGTCACTTTTTTCATCCGGAGGCCATGATCCGATCGAAGCCATACGAATAAAGTTCGCTTCAACTTTACGTTTGATTTCAGCAGCACGATTATCCCCTGAATCAAATACGGCATCTGCCAGTATCTTACCGCCTTCGACACGGATATTTTCCCACCTGCCTATCGGCAAAGAATAATCGTCGTGATTCAATAGCATAACCGGGTTTTTTCTGAATTCCTCCAGATTTGCT
>JBOFDD010000113.1:0-2159 GCA_051646645.1 Bacteroidales bacterium
AAAGACCTGCAACAGAACATGCAATACCGTCTCCAAGCATTGTGCGGTGAAGTCCCGGATCTTTCACGTAGTCTTCACCGGTTACATTATTAACTGCATATACATCACCTATATGTTCGATAACCGGTGCAATGGCAACCGGAATCATAAAGATGATGGCTTCCCATGAGAATACAGGTTTTACGAATTTCGGAAACCCGAACCATGCTGCATCCTGGATAGGAGTGAAGTCAATACCAATAAGAAATATCGCTGCGATATATCCGGTTATGATTCCACAAAAAATAGGAATAAGTTTAACTAATCCTTTTCCCCATAGCGAAACAACTACTGCGGTAGTCAGGGCAATAAGAGCAACCGGCCAGTTTCCTTTAGCCATACTAACACCTGTTCCGGCAAGAGATAATCCGATCAGCATAATGACAGGACCGATTACAATAGGAGGGAAAAGTTTTTTGATGAAGCCTGTACCCTGAGTTTTAATCAGGAATGACATAATTCCGTATACTCCACCTACAGCAACCAATCCGCAGAGTGTCCCGGGCATACCGTAAAGCTCCGTAGCTTTCTGGATAGGAGCGATAAAAGCGAAGCTACTACCCAAAAAAATAGGTACTTTCCCTTTCGTCACAAGATGAAAAAGGAGAGTACCTATACCTGCCGTAAATAAAGCCGTTGAAGGATCCAGACCTACAAGGAGTGGAACCAAGACCGTTGCGCCAAAAGCAACAAAAAGAAACTGCGTCCCCAGAATTCCCTTCTGGAAAAAAGATAAATTTTTGTGATCCATTTTTGTTTTTACAGTGCGTAATAAATAAATAGTTTATTATTGCTGCAAAAATAGTTTTTTTCTTCTAATTTTGAAACAAAGAGGCGTAATCATACGTTTCTGATTTGATAAATATTAGGAAAGTTGTTTTAGTTTTTAATTGATAGAGTGTACTAAGTATCAATTTAAATATGTAGTAAGGTTTTTTTATACGACAAGTCTGTTTTTTACCGAAACCGATCGTTTTATTTAGTTTTCAGTTCTTTATTGGCTTCATATAGTTATGAAATAGAATAAACTGATGACTTTATAGCCAATTTCAATAGCTAAACGATAGATAAATATGTAGAATGTGATATATTTGCATTCAAAATTAAAGTAATCAAAATTGATTCAATATGATAAAGATAAAATTTCCTGACGGATCTGTTCGCGAGTATGCCAAAGGTACTACTCCAATGCAGGTAGCAGAAAGCATCAGCTCGCGTTTGGCACAAGATGTTATAGCATCAAGTGTTGACGGTCAAGAATGGGATGTTACTCGTCCGATTGAAGCAGATGCTGAGATCAAATTATTTAAGTGGGATGACGCAGAAGGTAAACATGCTTTCTGGCACACATCTGCTCACCTTCTTGCTGAAGCACTTCAAACGCTTTATCCGGGTATCAAATTTGGTATCGGTCCAGCTTTAGAAAACGGATTCTATTATGATGTAGATCCGGGTGATGCTGTGATTCGTGATGCTGATTTAGCTGCTATTGAGGCTAAAATGATTGAACTTGCAGCTCGTAAAGAAGCTGTTGTTCGCCAGGAGATTGCGAAAGCAGATGCTCTTAAAATGTTCGCTGAAAGAGGCGAAGAGTACAAAGTTGAGTTAATCAACGAATTAGAAGACGGTACTATTACTACATATACACAAGGCGAATTTACCGACTTATGTCGTGGGCCTCACTTACCAACTACAGCCGGAATTAAAGCTGTTAAGCTAACTGCAATCGCAGGTGCTTACTGGAGAGGTGACGAAAAACGCAAGCAGCTGACTCGTATCTACGGAGTTTCTTTCCCTAAAAAGAAACTTTTGGATGAGTATATCCAGATGATGGAAGAAGCTAAAAAACGCGACCACCGTAAGATTGGTAAAGAACTTGAATTGTTCATGTTCTCTCAGGCTGTAGGTCAGGGATTGCCATTGTGGTTGCCTCGTGGTACAGCTTTGCGCGACCGTCTTGAAATGTTCCTGAAACGCATTCAGAAACGTTTCGGTTATCAGCAGGTTATGACTCCGCACATCGGAGCAAAACAACTATATGTAACTTCTGGTCACTATGCAAAATATGGTAAGGATTCATTCCAGCCTATCCATACTCCGGAAGAAAACGAAGAGTTCTT
>JBOFDD010000114.1:0-1852 GCA_051646645.1 Bacteroidales bacterium
CAGAAGTAATTCTTAATGATAGATTCAATTCGGCAATAGGGTCGTCACCGGCTATTATTGTCGAATTGTTTTGTTTTTAACTATTGAAGATTTCCTTAATGTCGATCTTCATACTAAACATGCACTAATTTTCTAAGATGAAATTTTCAACAGGGAAAAAAGCCTTATTAATTATATTCTTAACGCTTTTAATTGATCAGGCATCAAAGATCTGGATCAAAACCCATTTCGCATTGGGT
The DNA here is from genome assembly GCA_051646645.1 of Bacteroidales bacterium. Lineage (GTDB taxonomy): Bacteria > Bacteroidota > Bacteroidia > Bacteroidales > UBA7332 > UBA7332. The sequence continues at coordinate 240 of JBOFDD010000114.1, forward strand.
GAGCACATTGAGATAACAAAATGGTTTTACATCTACTTTATCGAAAACAATGGAATGGCTTTCGGTATAGAAGTAATCAGTAAGTTATTCCTGACACTCTTCCGTATTATTGCTGTTGGCTTTGGTTGTGTTTACCTATACCGGATCATAAAAAATAACCGTTTGCCGATGGGGTATATTGGTTGTATCGCGTTGATATTGGCTGGAGCTTTTGGTAATATTATTGACAGTGTCTTCTATGGCGTATTATTTGGCCACAGCTATGGACAGATTGCCGAATTTCTTCCTGCCGGAGGAGGTTACGCATCTCTTTTCCATGGAAAGGTAGTCGACATGCTTTATTTCCCGCTAATAGACACCATGTTACCTGAATGGATGCCTTTTGTAGGAGGAGATCATTTCGTATTTTTCCGCCCTGTATTTAATATTGCAGACTCTGCTATTACAGTTGGGGTAGCTCTTCTTTTGATATTCTATCGCTCTATACTGCTGGCAGATAATCCGCAAAAGAAAAAAGAAATTAGCGATGAACAGAAATAATATTTTGTATACGCTCTTATTATTCCTGGTAACAATCTCTTCTTGTAAGAAAAACGAATATGTACTATCTGACAGTAAAATGGAGAACATTCTCTATGATCTTTATATCGGGGAAGCCGTCATCGATAATCATAATTCAGGAGTGAGAAGTGAACAGTTCAAACGGGACTATTACCTGAGCGTATTAGCCAGAAATGGCGTAACCGAAGAGCAATATGACTCATCTCTGGTTTATTACGGACAGAATATCGATGATTATTATAAAATCTATGATAAGGTTGTTGCCCGGCTGGAAAAAGAAGAAGTTAAATTTGAGCGTCTTGCCGCAGCTGAACAAAATGCAATCAAATCTGCGACCGGCGACTCTGTTGATATCTGGAATGGCGAAAGACACTTCGCTATTTTGCCATTTGGTCATATTCAGATTATCCGGAATATTCCGACAGATGAAAACTTTAAACCAGGTGATTCATTCTTTGTCAACTTTGCAATCAATGTTTTCCCGGATAAGTTAATAGTAGAAAGTCCAAAAGCATATCTGACAATTGGCTATGCTGACGGAACTGTACAAACTGAATCTGTTGCTATCGATCGCGCAGGTGATTTCGATTTATCTGTAACGGGAGATTCAGCTAAAGCTATTTCAAGAATCACTTATTATGCATTGCCAAACTCGCAGGCTAATCAAACATTTACGCCTGTTATCGGTAAAATGAATTCATTCATCCGCAAGCATAGATCTGAGAAAAGTGAAGTGAAATTTAGAAAAGATATTGATTTGAAAGAGTAATTCTCTTAGGATTTAATACATAGAAAACAGGCTCATGAGTTTAAACCTCGTGAGCCTGTTTTTTTATGTAACATAGCGTATCAACTGATAAAGACGAATCAAGTCAAGAAGTTGTGTGATGCATTAAATATTTGATTACACAACATAAGTAACTGTTCAAAATTAATTTTATAAATATGAATAATTCACGAATAGGCTCGTGCCAACAGAAGCCAAAGCTCTGTTTGTACAATAGAAAAGCGATTCTGTGGACTGGTAGTCCATAGGTCTTATCCATTTGCCT
>JBOFDD010000115.1:0-16537 GCA_051646645.1 Bacteroidales bacterium
AGGCAAATGGATAAGACCTATGGACTACCAGTCCACAGAATCGCTTTTCTATTGTACAAACAGAGCTTTGGCTTCTGTTGGCACGAGCCTATTCGTGAATTATTCATATTTATAAAATTAATTTTGAACAGTTACTTAGAAGCTGGATTTGCTCATTAATTTCCCGTTCTTTTGCATTAAACTGCAATTGCTCTGCTTTGTATTTTGGTGATAAGAGAAGATTCTTGCCTATTATCAAAGCTCTTAAATCCTGAATGAAGGAATTGTTCTCATCAATGCGTTTAATCAGACGGTTAATCTGTTCATCCAGTTCATCCGTATTTAAAATAATCAGCGTGTCATTCTCCTCCACGTAAGCATTTTCATGCATATTTATTTTTTCAATCTTTGCATAAATAGCTGATTGAATCGTATTGTTGACCTTGTGAGAATTCACAGATCCACGGCTTTGAATAGAGACGTCTACGTATACAAGGGGGAGAGCCAGTATACAAATGGCTATGCCGAATAATGTCAGTAAATAGATTATTCGTGTTCTCGTTCTTCGTTTTGCGCACAAAGATTGTACACTATCCCTGTGTGCTTCAATGGGTAGAAAATCTTTCATTAGTAATTGCTATTATCAAAATTACAACGGCAATATATTAATATATTTCATATAAACAATAATATATATTATTAAACATATCCTTTGATTGTCATACTTCAGTAGTTTTAGTGTTATTTTTTTACTCAATTGATTAATAGGTGTTTACTGTATATCTTCTGTCGCAGATACGTATAAAGTAGAAGAATTAAAGCGGGGATTAGTTGGGAGATACGTCTGATTTAGTTTTTTCGTCCGTATCTCTTACAATTCCCATGCGCACCGCCTGAAATTCCGATGCGCATGGGAAGTACATCCGATGCGCATCGGAATTTCAGGCGATGCGCACCGGATGATTAATTCACCGTTTATTTATACTAAATCATAGGTGATGATAAAATAAATGATACGGATATGAGCTTTAGTTTATCCGTATTTCAGGTTGGAGTGAAAGTGCAATATTCAGCAAGGAGCAAAGCAACAGTTTGCAAGTAGGTAAATGGATTTAGCAAGTAGGTAAACAGAGTTTGCTACTTGCTGAATCGCTTCATCGTCGGAGAGGTGATATGCTCCGAAAAGAATACATAAAAAATGCTACACAGAGTTTTGTTTTTTGGGTCTCATCCAGCACTATCCAGCACTGTTTTATTTTATGTAATTATCGGATTAACAATGTTTTACAGGTGTTTGTGCTGGATGGTGCTGGATGTGTAGGATGAAAACAAACTTTTAGTACAAAAAAAAGGCTATTGGAACGAATCCAATAGCCTTTGTATAATATGATAAGGAATGCTTACAATGCATTTTCTTTAATCAGGTATTCAGCAATCTGAACAGCATTAAGAGCAGCTCCTTTCTTGATCTGATCACTTACACTCCAGAAAGTCAGTCCGTTCGGATTAGTAATATCTTCGCGAATACGACCAACGTATACCGGATCTTCACCGGCAAGGAAAAGTGGCATCGGGTAGTGCTTGTTTGCAGGTTCGTCCATCAGGATAACCCCTTCAGCTTTAGCAAAAGCTTCACGTGCTTCAGCCACAGATACCGGTCTTTCTGTTTCCAGCCAGATTGATTCAGAGTGAGCTCTCATTACAGGAACACGTACACATGTTGCACTAACTTTGATGTCGGAGTGCATGATTTTACGTGTTTCGTGATACATTTTCATCTCCTCTTTCGTATAATCGTTATCCATGAATACATCAATCTGAGGGATTACGTTATACGCAAGCTGGTAAGCAAATTTTTGAACAGTCACTTCTTTACCGTCAATGATTTCGCTGTATTGTTCAACCAACTCGTCCATAGCAGCTGCACCTGCACCGCTGGCAGCCTGGTAAGTAGAAACGTGAACCGTTTTGATGTGCGAAATATTTTCGATAGCTTTCAACGCAACAACCATCTGAATGGTAGTACAGTTTGGATTAGCGATAATATTTAAAGGTCTGTTTTTAGCATCTTCACCATTAACCTCAGGTACAACCAAAGGAATATTTTCGTCCATACGGAATGCACTAGAGTTGTCAATCATTACAGCGCCATGCTTAGTGATCGTATCGGCAAACTCTTTCGATGTTCCGGCTCCGGCTGAAGTAAATGCAATGTCAACACCCTTAAAATCATCATTATGTTGCAGAAGCTTTACTTCGATTTCCTTACCACGAAATGTGTACTTCTTACCGGCGCTGCGTTCAGAACCAAATAATAATAACTCGTCGATAGGAAAATCTCTTCCTTCAAGAACTCTTAGAAATTCTTGTCCAACAGCGCCACTAGCGCCAACAATAGCAACTCTCATTTCCGATTTCTCTTAATAATTGTGTTAGTCAAAATATTAATTACATTTGTATCAGGCAATATATAATTTTATAGTACGCTGATACGCAAAAGTATAACTTTTTATTAAAGATAAATCAATACCAATGAAGAAAATTCTGTTTCTGATACCTTTTTTTCTGAATGCCTTTTTGTTTGATGGCATTTTGTGCGCAAAAACTTTGAATTGCTTACAAACTGATAACCTATGGAAGGGCGATATTTCTCTCTTTCAGTTTGATTCTCAGACTGTTTTTGCTCTGAATAATCCGAAGCCTCAATCAACAAATGTAAGTTATTTGTCTCAGTCCGTTGATTTTGATACGGCAGCTTATGAATCGTCTCTTTCGGTGAAACTCCTTTTTGAGACGAATACAACATCTTATCTCAGATATTGGCTTGTTTCAGGTCAGGAGAATTTAATAAATGCTACATCCGGTTATTATATTGAGATCAAGGACAGGCGCTTGCAATTTATTTGCCGGTCAGGGGGAGTGGACCGCATTTTAGCTAAGACAGCTACAGGCTCGCTTATGATGAATCCGACAGATATTTCTCTTTCTGCTTTTTTCAAAGCCGATGAGGTGACGCTGAAATATAAGAAAAAAGGTTCTTCACAGGAGTATACCTGGGGCAATGTAAAGATTGAATCTTTTGACGGTTCTGCTTTTTCCGGAGTGGTATGTTATTACCCTTCGGGGCGGGCAAAATCTTTTTACTTTAAAGATTGGGTTGCTCAGAAAACGAACACATCACCTCCTGAACCGGAAATGACTATCGTTCCCGACTCTGTTCAGGTAGTGTCAGAGAACCGGCTTATTGTTCATTTTTCAGAACCCGTATATAGTTCGAAAGCAATTTTTCAAATCGATGGAAACAATCGTGGTGTTACGAATCAAAGCACTACTGTCATTACCGATAAAGTAGAATTAGCATTAGCAAATGAGCTTTCTATTGGTGAACATGAAATGCAAATTCTGAACCTGGATGAAGAAAATCCACGCGCAAAGGGTGATTATAAACTTTCTTTTACTTATGAAGCTGATCAGCCTTCAGAGCCTGATGATGAATCAATTCGTGTAGTTATTTCCGAAATTATGGCAAATCCCGAAGGTGCATCCGGATTACCCGCTGTTGAGTATGTGGAGCTGGCTAATATCTCCGAAAATAATGTGAACTTAAAGGACTGGGTATTTTATTATGGTGATAAGGCTTATAAACTTCCTGCTTTTAATCTGAAAACAGACGGTTATGTGGTTTTGTGCGGCAAAAGTGCATTCGATCAGCTTGATTCATCGATTCCTAAACTTTATGTTCCTTCTTTTCCTGTTTTTGCGAATAGTGGCAAGCTACTTTATCTTGAAGATGCTTATTCAAGACTTCAGTCAGTAGCGGAATATACGGATCAATGGTATGGTTCAGGAAGTAGTAAAGAAGGCTGTTCTCTTGAAAAAATAGATCTTCAGAATCAGTTATCTTCAGCCTTAAATTGGACAGCTTCAAAAGCATCACGCGGTGGAACACCGGGAGTTGAAAATAGTGTGTCAGCCACGAATGCTGATCAGGTAAACCCGCAATTGGTTTCGTATGAATACCTTTATCCGGCTACTGTTCAACTGCGTTTTAATAAATCGATGAACAGCTCTTTTCTTAGTGATCTCAGAAATTATGATATCGGTACGGAGCTTTCTGTTAAATCGGTGCGGGTTAATTATCCGATATCGGATCGGGCAGAACTGACATTGTCGGACTCCCTCTCTGAAGGGGCTTGTTTACAGTTAGAGCTATTTAATCTGACGTGCATAAACGGCTATTTGGCGGAGACGGATGACGTGTATGACGTTTGTCGCTCCCGTCCTCTTGAAGAGAAAGATATACTGATTAATGAATTGTTGTATTACCCGCTAAAAGACGAAGCAGAATTTATTGAGCTTTATAATAACAGCAATAATACGATAGATCTTTCGGAGCTCTTTATTGCAACACGCAAAACAGATGGTAGCTTGCAATATTTGAGTCAGGTCTCTGATACTCCTCTCAGACTAGATAAGCAACAATATGTTTGCGTGAGTAAAGATATGAAGAGTATCCATCGGGTCTATGATTTTTCCGTTGAGTCTGTTTATTCTCAACCGGCTAAGTTGCCTCAGTTTTCGAATACCGGGGGAACCGTAGTATTATTGTATAAGTCGGAAAGCGTAATCGATGAGTTTCCTTATTCTCCCGGACTTCATGCTGTTAGCAGTAAAAATCAGCAAGGCGTTTCGCTTGAGCGTAAGTCGGTGTTTAATCCAACCGATGAACCGGCAAACTGGACATCTTCTTTTGATCAGAAAGGAGCAACACCCGGATTCGAAAACTCCTTTAAAAATACAGGTGCAGACGCAGAACATGGAGAATACAAATTCCGGAGCGATCAGAAATATTTCCGCCCTGCTTCACAAGGATATGAACAGCACTGGCATCTGCTTTACAATTTACAGGATATTCCTCATAAAATAACGTTAGAGATTTATTCCGTAAACGGAGTGCAGGTGCGTGCTTTGTTGAGGAATAAAGAAATAGCTGGAAACGGCGAAGTGCTCTGGGACGGAAAAGACGATAACGGTTCTATTTTGCCAATTGCTCCTTATATTGTTTATTTGCAGTATTTTGATGCGAAAAGCAGATTGAAAAAAGAAAAGTATGTCGTAACACTGACAAATTGACTCGTTATGCTGAAAAAATTTACTTTAGAAGAAATAGAAAATATCTATGAGATTTATGCGTATTATGTTCTGAACAGTACAGCAACCTTTGATATTGAAGTTCCCGACAAGCAAGCATTTCGGGATCGTATGTTTTCGATTGCCGCAAAATATCCGTTTATCGTATATATGCAGGAAGGAAAAGTTGCCGGGTATGCTTATGCATCAGAGTTCAGATCAAAAGATGCTTTTGCGAAAACAGCCGAACTGACTATTTATCTCGATCCGCAGGTACAGGGGAAAGGGATAGGTTCAAAGTTGATGGAGTCTCTTATCCGGGAACTCAAAAAACGGCAGTTTATAACAGCCGTAAGTGTAGTGACTCAGCCCAATGACTCCAGTGAATATTTACATCAGAAATTCGGCTTTACGTTAACCGGTACTTTACCCTGTGCAGGATATAAATTTAACCAATACCTGAGCATCGCATTTTATTATCTGGATTTGAGGGAGTGAGAAGCCCCGCGAAGATATATTGAGGTTATTTCAATCTTGTCAGAACAGATAATGATATTGATCCCCCAAAGTCTCTTTAATTCGTTTTAGTGCCTTGGTTATCTGAGCTTCAACTGTTTTTACTGATATTTGCATCGAATCTGCAATCTCCTGATTCGTCAGAAATTCTTTGCGGCTTTTGACGAATACCTCCTGACATTTATCCGGAAGTGATAAGATAGCTTCTTCAATTAAGTGATTTAATTCATCAATTTCTATAGTGCTGCTTATATCTGTAGGTAAGTGATCATATTCGCTTATCTCATCCAGAGCGATAGTCGTTTTTTTACTTCTTAACGCATTGAGGCATCTGTTGCGGGCAGCCTGAAAAAGATAAGCCTTAAAACTTAACCTGATTTCAATCCGTTCGCTGTTTTCCCACAAGTACATAAAAATATCTAAAGCAATTTCCTGTGCATCCTCCTCACTCTTTAAATAAATGTACATGTATCTGCATAAAGACTCGAAATAAGTATCAAAAAGATACTTAAGCGCATGCCTGTCTTTAGACTGAAGTAATTTCAATAATAATACGTCATTCATCATCCCCTGATATCACAATTGTGTTTTATTTCCCCTCGTGTATTTATGCGAAGATAGGTAAAAAAGATAAATTTTGAAAAAAATATTCATATAGAGTTAGGGTTGTCTGATTTATATGTGTCATAGAAATAGAAACATAATAAATGCAATCAATGATTAAGCAAATTCCATGGAATCTGATTATCTCCAGATTAAAAGACACACTCTCTGCTGAAGAACTAATCCAGTGGAAATTGTGGATAAACAAATCAGAGAATCAGGCACTCTTTGTTGAAATACAGTCGCTTTGGAATGAAATACAATCAACTGCGATTGATTATAAAGTTGATACAGAAGCTTGTTGGGCTGAATTGCAGAAACGTATATCCGCAAAAGAGTCACCATTAAACAATATATTCACTCAGACGGTAGTGTCCGAAGAAAAGCCATTAAACAGAAAAGTAAAATTGCCATTACGCAAGTACATAGCTGTAGCATCAGTCGTAGCGGTGATACTATTATCTGGTACGTTTTATCTGGGTATGCGAATAAATGCAACAAGAGTCTCGGATCAGACGTATACAAGTTGGGTAGGGAAATCGGAAATAATATTGCCGGATGCAACCAATGTGTGGATTCATTCCAATACTACCTTGTCTTATAATACGAAATTCAGCTCTAAAAACCGTATAGTTAATCTTTCAGGTCAGGCCTGTTTCGATGTTACTCACGATAAAAAAAATCCATTTATTGTTCAGGCCGGTGATCTGAAAGTTGTGGTTCACGGTACAAAGTTTAATGTTGAGGCATTGCCGGAAAATGAAGATGTTGTTGTAAGTCTGCAGGAAGGGGCAGTGTCTATTGAAACAGGAAAACAAAGCTGTTATCTGCATCCGGGAGAAGTAGCTACTTACAATAAACGTACCCAAATAATGATGGTTGAGCAAGGTGATGTTGATCTGGCTGTTTCCTGGGCAGATGATGAACGGGTATTTAATAATATGGAACTTGGGCAAATATGCAAGTACTTATCGAAGTGGTACAATGTGAAAATAAAACTGGATGATCGTTTAGGTGGTAAATACAAATTTACATTTAAACTTAGAAGTGAATCTCTGGATGAGATTCTGAGAATTATGTCCCGCATTCAGCCTATACAGTATTCGTTTGACGATAATAACGTATTAACTCTTTATGAAAGAAGCAAGTCGTCAAAGTGAGAGGATTTATGATTCGATATTTATGAATCTTACTTAACTTATATAATCTTATTTGACCAATGAAGAAAAATTTAATTGAGAGCTTTACTCCTATGAAAAAACCAAATTTACTGAGTATTGCTATTTTACTATTGTGTGTTCTTGTTTCATCCTGCAAAGATGATAATAATGAACTAACCCGTGAAGGATGGATACGGGTATTGCCTCTTGAATTGTCTTTCCCGGCAGCGGGCGGAAATCAGGATGTTTATCTGGATGCAACCAACGATGTTATCTTTTCGGATTTGCAATACCGTGTGATCGGAAACGGTAGTGAATGGTGTGAACTTAGTCTGACAGAAAACCTGCTGAAAGTGACTGTTGATCCTACTTATTATGAAGAACCTCGTGCTACGGTCGTTCTTTTGACTTATGGGAATCTTACGCGGGAAATACCTGTTAGTCAGTCCGCTTCTGCAGGATCAGAAGATATAAAAATGAAAGTAAGCAGTGCGACTGCTACTACAGAGGAAGTAGAGTCTGAGCAACGCGGAATTGTAAATAGTTTCGACGGAGATTATGCCAGCTACTTCAACTCTAAATTCGGGGCGTTCAATGAGTGGCCTTTCCTTATTACATATACTTTAGCAGATTGTGATGCAATCGATTACATCGTCTATCATCCCCGTACCGATAACGGAACAAAGTATGGTGCATTCAATGAATTCGAAATTTGGGTAACAACAAAAGATCAGCCTGAATTTGTGAAAATTAAAACTTGTTCGATGGAAACGAACTATCAGAGTGCTACTAAAATAAACCTTGATGAACAAATAACCGAGGTTAAACAGGTGCGTTTTGTTATTCATGCTGCCCACAACGATCGTATAAGTTGTGCAGAAATGGAGTTCTTTAAAACGAGTGAGAACAGATTTGATTATACAAAAATATTTACCGATAACTCCTGCTCGGAATTGCAGGCTGGAGTAACAGAGCAGGATATTAGAAAAATGCCGGGTGAAACATATAAAAAACTAGCAACGGCGCTCCTTAACGGTACCTATTCGAAAGAGTTCCGTGTAGCTGACTACCGTCCGTATCAGACTCCGGCTGTCATGTCTGCTATTAATAAGACATCAACTTATAGTTTGAGAGACAATCCAACTGGTATTTATGTGGACCAGAATGATGAATTTATTGTTTTGGTAGGGGATACAAAAGGTCAGAATCTATCTATGGTTATTCAGAGTCTGGATCTGGGCTATAATGCAAGTAAGACTTATATGCTTCAGGAAGGCGAGAATCGCATAAAAGCAACGACCGGAGGTTTGGTTTATATTCAGAATTTCACGAATGATGCAGTGGCTTTAAATCCGGAAGATGAGAAAACGAAACAAACGATTGAAGCTAAAACAGTAAGAGTACATTTCCCATTTGCTAAAGTGAACGGATTCTTTGATACTCAGAAAAATACGCAAGCGCAATTTGAGGAGATGATTCGTAATGCCAGGTATAAGGATATTGATGTTTTAGGGAAATATACCCATGTAACATGGACTGTGGACGACTATAAAGAAGCTAAAACTCAAATTCACGAAGTTACGGAATTATTGGATGAGGTGGTTCGTCTGGAATGGGATATGATGGGACTTTTTAAATATGGAAAAGAGTTCAACAACCGAATGTATCTCCATGTAGAATATAACAGTAAAAATCCTTATTCAGCAGCTTATCACACAGCCTATTTGCCAAGTTATAAAGGTATCTTTTGTACAACCGAAGAGCTGAAAAGCAGAGTGTGGGTTCTTGGTCATGAGATCGGACATAGCAATCAGACTCGTCCGGGATTAAAATGGACAGGAACGACAGAGGTGACAAATAATATCTTGTCAAATCACGTGCGTACATCTTTCGGAAAAGGATCCAGACTAATGGATAAAAACGGGCAAGGCGAAACTGTTTATCAGGAAGCATTAAGACGAATCGTTGATGCAGAACAACCTCATTGTCTCGATAACGCATCGGATGAATATTATATCAAACTCGTTCCGTTCTGGCAATTGAAACTGTATTTGACTGATGTTTTGGGTAAAGGTGATTTCTATAAAGATTTGCATGAGCATTATCGTGTAACAAAGGATCTGGATTATTCGATAGCAACTCAGGGAATCTTGCAGCTTGATTTTGTTCGTCAGGTATGTAATCAGACGCAGATCAACTTCCTCGACTTCTTCGAAAAATGGGGTTTCCTTCGTCCGGTAGATAAAGTTTTTAGTGACTATGGGAATAAAAACTTTACTATAACAGAAAAACAGATAAGTGACTTAAAGAAAGAGATTGAAGCAAAAGGATATACACTGGCTCCGGCTGATTTATATCTGATGACAGATGAAAATGTAAGTCAATATTAATAATGATCTAAAAATGAAAGCTATGAATACATTGAAAAATATACTTGCATACAACGCTTTGTTTTTGCTTACTCTGCTCACTTTTACAGTGGTGTCGTGCAATGACGAAAATGAAGATAACTCAATAAAAGTACACCGGTTATCTATTGAAAATCTCGATGAGCATGGTGTAATTTCTTTAATTGAGGGTGATAATCATGAGGTAGCGGTAACGACTCATCCGGAAGAAGCAATAGATAAGGATGCTTATAATTACCATTATACAAGTGCAAACGAATCGGTCTTTACGGTTAATGAATCAGGTGTTATTACGGCTACAGGAGTCGGAGAAGCGGTGCTTAGTGTCTGGTCTGTTAATAATACAGATTTATGGACAACGGGCATTGTAAAAGTTGAAAAACGTATTTATCCGGTAACATCAATTACTATCCCTGAGAAGTTTCAGGATTATTATATGAGTGTGGATAATACATTCAAATTAGGAAGTGTTATCGAAGTTGCTCCGGATAATGCTACAACACCGGATGTTATTTATCGCTCATCGGATAATATGATTGCCGAAGTGAACGAACACGGAGAAGTATATGCAAAAGCATTGGGTGATGTGACGATTACTGTTGAGGCCACAGATGGTAGTGGTGTTACAGCAAAAAGTGAGATTCATATCCGGGATGTTGATTACTCTCAGCTTCTTTTGCGCGATGCGTGGAGCGTATCTGCTTCGCATGATTATTTTGTTGATGCATCTGTGAACGGCGCACCTGAATGTCTGATTGACGGCAACCTGAACTCTTGTCTTGTGATGGTTAAACCGGGGAAATCAGCCGGAGGAATAACTGTAGGAGCAGATGAACCTGTGTTTTTTGTCATTGATATGCAGTCGGCTCAGGATTTTGACTTCTTTAAACTGAGACATCGCACAAGTAATACCTCTGCAAATTTACGCGTAACTAAAGTCTCTGCTTATGGTAGTACTGACGGAGAAAACTTTACTGAGCTGTTAAAAGATGCTCCTGTTGCCACTGCCGCTGCAATAGGTGAAGTAACAATCTTATTGTCGGAAAAAGTAAACTATCGTTACTTTAAACTTCAATATACCGGTTGGAATAATTCAGGAAACACGATACAGGTTTCAGAATTTAATATTGGAAATGCAAAGTTTCTGGAGTTATAAATGAGAATAACCAATTAAAACATCAGATTATGTAACTAATAATCTCTGCCCCATTTTTTTCATAATGATTAAAAAGTAATTGGGGAATGCTTTGAGACAAGGGGCAGAGATTATCTTCTTTATATAAACATTAATTTTAAAATTTGATATGAATCTGAAGAAACATTTGGCAGTATTTCTACTGCTATTCCTAAGCGTGTGTCTGTACGCTCAGGAAAAAGAGAAAAAAGTCTCTTTATCATTTAACGGGATTCCTTTGCAGGAAGCTATGAAGAGAATCGAAAAAGAGAGTGGATATACTTTTTTCTACGATGCGAAACAAACCGATCTGAACCAAAAAGTGAGTGTGAATGTCAAGAATCAGCCCGTTCAGATTGCACTTGCTACGATGTTCAAAAACTCGAATGTAGAGTTTGAACTGACTAACACGCAGATCGTATTGATGCCTAAAAAGAAAAAACAAGCGCCGGGAAAGATAACAAACATCTCTGGTAAAATTATTGATGAAACCGGCGAAGGTGTTATCGGTGCTAATGTGGTGGTTGATGGAACGACAAATGGTGTGATTACAGACTTTGACGGAAACTATACCATTCAGGCTCCTTACGGTGCAGATCTTAAGATTTCTTATGTAGGATATATTACTCAGACCGTTAAAGCCGGACAGAGTACAATCACAAAACTAATTGAAGATTCGAAAAACCTTCAGGAAGTTGTTGTTGTAGGTTACGGAGTAATGAAAAAGCAAGACCTGACAGGAGCAGTTAGTTCAATCAAAGGTGCTGATATGGAAAAAGAGCAGCATGCTACTATTCAGGATATGCTTCGTACAGGGGTATCAGGATTAGCTGTTGGCATTGAGAAGGATGCAAAAGGAAATACATCCATGATGATTCGTGGTAAAGGAACTTTAGGAGCATCATCTGATCCGTTGCTTGTGTTAGATGGTGTGATTTATAACGGACAGATGACAGATATTAACCCCAACGATATCGAACGTATTGACGTATTGAAAGATGCCAGCTCGACTGCTGTTTATGGAGCACAGGCTGCAAATGGTGTTGTTTTAATTACGACTAAAAAAGGCACTGGAAGTAAGCCAACGATTTCATTTAGCGCTACTGCAGGTTTGTCATTTATGAATGCTTTGCCTGAGGTATATGAAGGAGATGACTTTCTAAAATTCCGTCAGGACGGAATTGAAAGTACTTTAAAACCTAAATTTCCAGGCTATTTCAATAATCCATCGGGCTTAACTAATACAGAGCTTGCTCAATGGATGGATGGTGATAAAGGTGATCCGACTGACGTATGGATGACTCGTTTGAAATTTAATCGTCCGGAGATTGATAACTATATGGCTGGCAGAAGTATAGACTGGAAGGATGTGATTTACCAGAATCCAGCGCTTCGTCAGGATTATACAGTGAGTGTAGCTGGTAAGAAAGACGAGATGAGTTATTATTCTTCATTGAACTATATAAAAAATGAAAGTAATGTTCGCGGTGGAGGATATGATGCTATTCGTGCACGCGTGAATCTTGAAAACAAAGTACAATCATTCTTGACTTATGGACTGAATACACAGTTTACAACGCGTAATGAGGGGTATATTGGTGCTTCATCGGGATCTTATACGGCATTGTCTCCGTTTGGAGACATGTATGAGTCAGATGGTGAAACAATCAAATTATATCCGAATGAGAATTCGAATGCGACACATCCTTTAGCTAATTCAATATATAAGACCAAGAAAAATAATATCTATAACTTAAATGCGGCAATTTATTTCCGCATTCAGCTTCCTTTTGGATTTTCTCTCCAGACAACTTACTCTCCCCGTTTTGAATGGATAAATGATGCGGAACACATATCAGCAGATCATCCGGCATCGAAAGATGGAGGCAAGTCTTATAGAGAAAATTCAACCGAATTTTCATGGCAGTGGGATAATTTGTTGAAATGGAACAAAGAATTTGGTAGAAATTCATTTGATTTTACCGGACTTGCAAACATAGAGCAACATCAGTTCTGGAGTAACAAAATGGGAAATACCCAGTTTCAACCTAGTGATTATTTAGGGTGGCATGGTATTGGGTTTGGATCAGTCCCTACTGTTTATTCAGGTGATACGTACCGTACAGGAGCTGCATTTATGGCTCGTATGCTTTACTCTTATGATCAGAAATATATTGTAACGGCCACAGTTCGTCATGATGGTTATTCGGCTTTCGGAAGTAGTAATCCATTTGCAACTTTCCCTTCAGTCGCTTTGGCTTGGGTTTTCTCAGAAGAGAAATTTATCAATATGCCGAGTTGGTTTGACTATGGTAAACTAAGGGTTTCATACGGTGAAAATGGGAATAGAAGCATTGGCCCATATGCTGCATTAATGTTACTTAGTCCGAAAAAGTATTTTTATATTGATCAGGTAAACGGACAGATCGTAAATGTGAATACTTATTTTAGTGGGAATATGGCCAATGATAAATTGAAATGGGAATCAACGGTTGCCTGGAATGCAGGGTTGGACTTTTCGCTAATAGGCAGTCGTTTAGGTGGTAGCATTGATGTTTATCGAAAGTGGACAACAGATATGTTGACAAACCGAAAACTGCCAACAGTTACAGGTTATTCATCTGTTATGTCAAATGTGGGTGAAATTCAGAATACAGGTATTGAGGTGTCATTAAACTCAACGAACATTAAAAATAACGACTTCTTGTGGCGTACGACTTTCAATTTCGCATACAACAAAAACAAGATCAATAAACTATATGGTCTGATGAAAGATGTATACGATGCTAACGGGAATGTAATCGGACAGAAAGAGGCTGATGACCCTAAAAATGGCTATTTTATCGGACATGCGATTGATGAAATCTGGGGATACAAATTTACTGGTGTATGGCAGGAGAATGAAATCGAGGAGGCTAAGAAATATGGACAGGTTCCGGGTGACCCAAAAATTTTAGATGTGGATAACAATTATAAGTACAACGACGATGATAAAGTATTTCAAGGTAATGAAACACCTAAAGTTCGTCTGAATATGCGTAACGAATTCACTTTGTTTAAAAACTGGAATATGTCGTTCAGCTTATATTCTTATTTGGGTCACAAGCAGTCGAGAGGACGTTTTACAAATAGTGATGCTTTAATGACTGTTACAAATCAGATCAAGCGTGATTACTGGACAGCAGAAAATCCAATCAATGAGTATCCGCGAATTGGAGCTAAAGCACCAAGTGGAATTGCTTATTCAATTTATAAAAACAGTTCATTCCTTCGTTTTGATAATATTTCGGTAGGCTATAACTTCCCGTCTTCAATGCTGAAGAATGCAAAAATAGAAAGATTGAATATTAATCTGACATTGAAAAATGCAGGTGTAATTTCAAACTGGCCGGCATATGATCCCGAAAACAGTGATGCGAATACTCCAACAACACTTTATTTAGGAGTTAATCTGACCCTTTAATAACTTGATAACAATGAAAAAGATTTATAAAAATACAATACTTGCAGGCTGTCTTGGAATGGCAGTTTTGGCAACTGGTTGTTCGGACTGGTTAAATCCGAAACCACTTTCTTCGTTTACTCCGGACAAGTCATATAATACCTGGCAGGGAATCAAAACGGGAACGGACATGTTGAATCGGGATATCCGTTATTTTGATTTCTATCCGACTGCGTTCTCTGCTGATCCTGCCATTCTTTCTGAGTATTTCTTTTCGGATATGGCGGTAAATGGCCGTACGGATGCATCTAATGCTCCGATGGATTTGATTCGTCAGATTACACCGAGTGCAAAACTTCTGGGTAATGCCAGCCAGATTGATTCTTATTGGAGCAACTTATATAAAGGAATTAAAGATGCAAATACCCTAATCTCACGTTCTGCAAATGTTCAGTTTGAATCTGAAGAGCAAAAAAATGAAATCATGGGTATGCTCTATTTCCACAGAGCTTACCGTTATTATCGTTTAGTGCATCAGTATGGAGATGTCCCTTTTATTGTTGATGAAATCAGAGAGCCGCGCTTTGATTTTTATTCAACAAAACGTGAGGCGATCCTTCGTTACCTCAAAGAGGATCTGGATCGTACGGTTCTGGATATGAAGAATAATGTTTATATCGGACAGGTTTCTCAGGGAGCAGTTTACCATTTACTGACTAAAATTAATCTGGCTTTAGGTGAATTTGAAGGAGCTGTTGCAAGTGCATCTGCAGTTATTAACGATGGATATCACTCGTTGATGACTAACCGTTTCGGAGTCGACAGAACTGATGCATCGAAAGATGTTGTATGGGATTTACATCAATCTGCAAATAAACGCTTACCTGAAAACAGAGAGATCTTGTATGTCGTTTTGGATGACTATAATAATGAAGAGATACGCTCAGCTACCGGGTTGGAAATAAAACGTCAGCTTTTACCGATGTATTCGGCTACTGCAAACGTGAAAACCCCTGCAGGAGAAGCTGGATTTGTAGATAATGATGAGGTGAAGAATCCTTATTTGAAAGAGTATGGTCGTGGTATTGCAACATTACGCTCTACCTGGTATCATCAGAATATGATCTGGACATTAGATAATACGGATTATCGTCATAAAAAAGGGAACTGGATTAAGATGACAGACCTGACGTATAATAATCCGGGATTAAAAAATAAGGAATGGTACGGTAAACCGGTAAGAATGTATGATGACAATGGTAAGCTTCTTGTTAATGATACAATTCGCGTATGGAATGGTTGGCCGCATTATAAGTCAAATATTGCTGATCAGAAAGAGAAAAACTGGCGTGGTGGTTGGGCAGACTGGTATGTATTCCGTTTGGCTGAAACCTATTTGTTACGTGCCGAAGCATATTATTGGTTAAATCAGAAAGACCTTGCTGCTCAGGATCTGAATGCCGTTCGTCAGCGTGCAGGAGCTCGCTTGCTTACAGCGAATGAAGTAAATATGCGTCAGATTCTGGACGAACGTGCACGTGAGCTCTTTTACGAAGAACCACGTAAGTGTGAGTTAACCCGCATTGCTTATATTTATGCTAAAACAGGTAAACAAGCCGATAATGGGAAAACGTACACATTAGATAATATTGCAAAGGATAATTTTTTCTTTGACCATATTATGAGTGTTACTGATTTTTATAATAAGGGAGTTGTTGCAAAAAATGGAAATGAATATACAATGGCTCCTCATCATATCCTTTGGCCTGTATCCCTTGAGGCTACAAATGAAAATGTTCAGGGACACATCAATCAAGCTCCGGGTTATGATGGTTGGGAGAAAAATGTTCCACCTCTGGATACTCCTTATCAGTACTAATTTTTGAATAATTGTTTGCAACCTTATCTTTATTTTTCTGGTAGAGATAAGGTTGCTCTCATTATAGCTCATTTGACCTTAAGTTTTTTATTAAAAATAATCTAATCACCCGTTGGCGGAATTAAAAAGATAATAAAATGGCTCTTAAAAAGTTGCGCATATTGCTGAAATATAGTACATTAAAGGCATGTAATCTTTTAATACTCAATCAGCGTATGCACAACTTATATGTAATATTCGGGAAAT
>JBOFDD010000116.1:0-4524 GCA_051646645.1 Bacteroidales bacterium
CATCGATTAATAATCAAATATATTTTACTGCAATAATACAATAATTTTTATCTTTTCATTTCTTATTGACACTTGAAAATCTAACTTTTGTTCAAACATAAATGATTAGCACCAAAGACAATCGGTTTATTTTGAACCAAAAGAAGTCTCCGGAGCTTTTGATAATAACCATTCATGGATAATTTCATTGTATCAGCCAGAAAATATCGTCCTTCCACCTTTCAGTCAGTTGTAGGTCAGAAGGCGCTTACTCAAACATTAAAAAACTCGGTTTCAACACGAAAACTTGCTCATGCTTATCTGTTTTGCGGTCCTCGCGGAGTAGGTAAAACAACTTGTGCCCGTATTTTTGCAAAAACCATAAACTGCTTTCATCCGACAGCCGATGGCGAAGCCTGCAATACGTGTGAATCATGTGTTTCGTTTAATGAAAACCGTTCGTATAATATTCACGAACTGGATGCTGCTTCGAACAATTCGGTGGATGACATCCGTTCTCTGATTGATCAGGTGAGAGTGTCTCCTCAGATCGGAGAGTATAAAGTTTATATTATTGATGAGGTTCATATGTTGTCATCTCAGGCTTTTAATGCCTTTCTGAAAACATTGGAAGAGCCTCCTCATCATGCTATTTTTGTGTTGGCTACAACCGAAAAGCACAAGATTCTGCCTACAATTCTTTCACGTTGCCAGATCTATGATTTTAGCCGCATCAGTATTAATGATACGGTTGAGCATCTTGCATACGTTGCTCAGCAGGAGCATGTAAGTGCTGAAGTAGAAGCTCTGAACGTAATCGCTCAGAAAGCAGATGGAGGTATGCGTGATGCGCTTTCTATCTTTGATCAGGTGGTAAGTTTTACAGGTGGTAATGTTACGTATAAAGCGGTGATTGACAACCTGAATATTCTTGATTATGAATTCTATTTCCGCATTGTCGATGCGTTTCTTGCAGGCGACTTCAAACAAACACTTCTGATATTTAATGAGATCCTTTCTAAAGGGTTTGAAGGTCAGAACTTCATTACCGGTCTGGCTTCACACTTCCGTGATTTGCTTGTGAGTAAAGACCCTGCTACAGCTTCATTGCTTGAGGTTGCAGATGTTGTAGCTCAAAAGTATGTTCAGCAGGCTGCAAATTGTTCTCCTGAATTTCTGTTTAAAGCGCTTGAGCTTACGAATGAATGTGATCTGAGTTATCGTGTTTCTAAAAATAAACGTCTGCATATTGAGCTTACAATAATACGGCTTTGTCGTACGAACAGCTCTCAGGAAGGAGGTAGCGGCTCTAATGCCGCAATGCCCTCGATAGCCGTAGCAGCTAATACTGCACCTGTTTCTGTTGGCGCTTCAGCTCCGCAGGTAGCTCAGTCGGCTCCAGCTCAGACGAAGTCTGTTTCTGTGCAACAACCGGTTCAACAGCCTGCTGCTCAGGCAGTTCCTGTTAGTCAGACTTCACAACCGGCTCAACCCGAAACGACCTCTCAGCCTGTTACATCCAAACCTAAAGGCTTTTCTTTGCTTGGGTATAAGAAACCAAAGGAAGAGAAAGCAGCCGGAGTCAGCCGTACGAATGTAACATCTATGAGTGAAAGCTTCACGATGGAGCAGCTTGAGCAAGTGTGGAAAGAGTACGCCATGCGTATTCCCGAAAAAACGCTGATCGTGGCAACAATGAATTCTTGTGCACCGCGAAAGGCTTCCGACAATAAAATAGAGGTTGTTGTTGATAACGAAATCCAGAGAGAGAAATTACTCGAAGAGGCAAATGCGCTCATTGAGTTTGTCCGTTTAAAACTGAAAAACTCGCAGATTGTGCTTGATGTTCAGGTGAATTTGCAAGAGAAGAAAAAGGTTTTCAGCAAACGTGAGATTCTGGAAGAACTGATGACCGATAATTCCTCTTTGACGGAATTGATTGCAAAATATGATTTAATAATCGCTTAGCTTTTGAGTAAAATGAAGTTATTGCTCATTGATAATTACGATTCATTTGTATATAATCTTTATCACGCACTCCGTAGTATTACGGATGCTGAGATTGTGATAAAAAAAAACGATGCCGTTTCACCTGATGAAGCGGCATCGTTTGATAAGATAGTATTATCTCCCGGCCCGGGAATTCCAACGGAGGCGGGCGAACTTCTGAATATTATCAGATATTGTAGCGGGAAAAGACCCATCCTTGGCGTTTGTCTCGGGCATCAGGCTATTGCCGAAGCATTTGGCGGTTCGCTTATAAATCTTACTGAGCCTTATCATGGAATAGAGAGTGTTATCTGTACCGATAAGAATACTCCTCTGTTCAGTGAGGTTGGAGATACAATGACCGTTGGCAGATATCATTCCTGGGTTGTAGACGAGCGCACTTTGCCGGAAGATCTTGTAGTCACAGCGCGTTGCGCCGAAGGCTCAATAATGGCAATTGCTCACAGATACTATCCGGTCTATGGTGTCCAGTTTCATCCTGAATCTATTCTTACCCCACAGGGAAATCAAATTCTAAAAAGCTGGATTGAACTTACCTAAGAATACACAATCTTCAACAGGCAACAGGTGTGATCCATGCTCATTCAGAGCGTTAAAGAAAGAAATATGCGAATAGCTGTTTAAATCAGTTATTGGTATATTTCTTTTTTCTATTATGCCTACTTCAAGAAGTACAGCTCTTTGTACTCCTTCGAGCAGCGGTTTTTCCGGTGTATACCAGATATTGTCTTTTAGTAAAGCCAGATTGCAAAAGGTCGAATCAGTGATAAAACCCTGTTTTACGATAATAAAATCATCAAATCCGGGATAAGCGGTATAAAGAGCTTTGAAGCAATCTCGATTTGCAGACTTATACCGGTAGTCAATTTCATCAAATTCAACAATTGCGATACGGGCAAGATTTGGCGTTTCGTAAGGAATACATTCGATTAATCCGATAACCGATTCGTATACCACACGTATTTTATACTTCCCGACGCTTGGTAAAGATTGTTCTCCTATCACTTCAGCAAGATCTTCAGCATCCCATCCAAAAGCCTTTCTTGTGCGATTGAACCGGTCGTTATGCTTTTTCATATTTTTTATGCTGCCATCTGATAAACATAGGGTCTCAACGAACTGACACATACACTTTTTGTATTAATTCATTATACTCGCTCATAGCATTACTGCGGGTGGTTATACCTCCTCCGCTTTTAAAATACAAGCCATCGTTTCGTTCTTCGATAAAACGAATCATAACAGCACTGTCTACCTGTTCTCCATCAAATATACCGCATACACCTGTATAGAAGTTGCGATTGTGTGTTTCTGCTTCCTCAATAATCCGGCAGGTGCTTGGCTTAGGGGCACCAGTTATTGACCCTGCGGGAAGTAAAGCAAACAAAACCGATCCAAGCGATCCGTTGATCGTGTCAATCTTGCCGCAAACTTCGGAGCTAACCTGCAGGATTTCTCCGTTTGAGGTGTGTAGCTTATCGATATATCTGTATCTTTCTACCCATACCGGATAGGCTATCTGGCTGAGATCATTTCGTATCAGATCTACAATTGTAGCATGCTCTGCACTTTCCTTTACATCCGATAGAATAGAACTCTCAGCATTCGGGAAAGAAGCGTCTATTGTCCCCTTCATGGGGTAGGAGCGGATAATCCCGTCTTTTATCCTTACAAATATTTCAGGAGAGAAAAGAACAAATTGCCCCTTCACCCAAAGTTTATACCGCGCCTGCGTGCGATAGAAAAGCTCTTCGGGTTCAACAGAACAGCTTACTGGCGTTTCGCAGGTGAGATTACACAAGAAGCTGTCTCCTCGTTTAAGTCCTGCAATAACACGGGCAAAAGACTTTTCAAATTCCTTGAAAGACAAAGGGGTTCTGGTAAAACAAACTTTTTGCTTTGCCTTATTATACAAAGGTGCGTTTGTTACTCCTCCGAAATCATATTTTATTTCCGTCTCATCAACCTCATCAAGCGGAAGAATAATATTTTTCTCCCTGTCATAACTTACGATAAACAGAAATGGCTTTGATTCTTTGCTCCAGGCATTCATCAAAGCAATGCTGTCTTTCTGATTGTAAAAATTTAATACCATTATTTCTAAATTGGATAACAAAGATACGAATTCAGATCTAATTATTACTGATTGTTTTATATCTCTCAAAAATATGCTCTTTGAAAAAAGATTAAATACTTGCAACCAAAAGGTATCGTCACTTCGTCTAACTATCAGAGAAGTATAACTCTAAGGGTGTGCTCAAATTATTAAACATTGTTAATCATGGTAGTTTGTATTGCAAAGTACCATATAAGATTTATATTTGCAGCATATTCAAAAAATAAAACCTAATTATTAAAATATATACTAATAATTAGTAGCTTTGACGAACTAATAAATAGCAGTATGATTACACTGAAAGACATCAACAAAACTTACTTTGCAGGTAAGCCATTACATGTGTTAAAAGGCATAAACCTTGAAATAGAGACTGGTGAGTTTGTTTCAATCATGGGTGCTTCCGGTTCCGGTAAATC
>JBOFDD010000117.1:0-6712 GCA_051646645.1 Bacteroidales bacterium
AAATCAAAACCTTACTTTTCTTGTCAGTTCCACCCGGAAGCAGCAAGTGGTCCGACAGATACTGAATTCTTGTTTGACGATTTTATCAAACTACTCTAAACAACTATTTTTCCCGGTTTATTTTAATTACACATATCGATGACAAATCCTATGGAACATAATATAAAGAAAGTTTTGGTACTTGGTTCTGGAGCGCTTAAAATTGGTGAGGCCGGTGAGTTTGACTACTCTGGTTCTCAGGCATTGAAGGCTCTTCGTGAAGAAGGTATTGAAACGGTATTGATTAATCCGAATATTGCGACTGTTCAAACATCTGAAGGTGTGGCGGACAAGATTTATTTCTTGCCGGTTACTCCTTTTTTTGTGGAAAAAGTAATCAAAAAAGAGAAGCCTGACGGTATTCTTCTTGCTTTTGGTGGACAAACTGCTTTGAACTGTGGTGTGAAACTTTACGAAGCCGGCACATTGGAGAAATACAATGTACGTGTTCTTGGTACTCCGGTTCAGGCTATTATGGATACGGAAGATCGCGAGCTTTTCGTTAAGAAGCTGGACGAAATCGATGTGAAAACAATCAAAAGTTTTGCGGTCGATACAATCGAAGAAGCTTGTAAAGCAGCAGAAGAGCTGGGTTATCCTATTATTATCCGTGCAGCTTATGCGCTTGGTGGTTTAGGTTCAGGTTTTTGCGATAACGAACAAGAGCTTGTTGAACTTGCCGAAAAAGCATTATCATTCTCTCCTCAGATCCTTGTTGAGAAATCACTAAAAGGATGGAAAGAGGTTGAATATGAGGTTGTTCGTGACCGTTTTGATAACTGTATTACGGTTTGTAATATGGAGAACTTCGACCCGCTTGGTATCCATACCGGTGAATCTATCGTTGTTGCTCCGTCGCAAACTCTTACAAACAGCGAATACCATAAACTGCGTGAACTTGCTATCCGCATTATTCGCCATATCGGTATCGTTGGAGAGTGTAACGTACAGTATGCATTCGACCCATACTCTGAAGATTACCGCGTAATTGAGGTAAATGCGCGTTTGAGCCGTTCTTCTGCTTTGGCTTCTAAAGCAACTGGTTATCCGCTTGCTTTCGTTGCAGCGAAGTTAGGTCTTGGTTACGGACTATTCGATTTGAAAAACTCGGTAACTAAAACTACATCGGCATTGTTTGAGCCTGCACTTGACTATATCGTATGTAAAATACCTCGCTGGGATCTTTCTAAATTCCACGGTGTATCGCGTGAGATTGGTTCTTCTATGAAATCTGTAGGAGAGGTAATGGCAATCGGACGTACATTCGAAGAAGCAATCCAAAAAGGTCTTCGTATGATCGGACAAGGTGCTTCGGGATTTGTTGCTAACAAAGAGATTCAGATCGAAGATATCGATAAGGAACTTAAAAACCCGACAGACAACCGTATTTTCGTAATCTCAAAAGCATTCCGTCAGGGATATACTATTGATCAGATTCACGAGCTGACTAAGATTGACCGTTGGTTCCTTCAAAAACTATATAACATTGTTTGTACAGCAAACGACCTTGAGAAGCTGGAAGAGGTAGCTCAGGTTGATGCTAAGCTGATGCGTAAAGCAAAACAACAAGGTTTCTCCGATAATCAGATCGGACGTCTTATCTACAAAAGCCGTCCTGATGCTGACGAAGCAATCTTCGAAGTTCGTGCGCTTCGTAAAGTACAAGGCATTTTGCCGGTTGTTAAACAAATTGACACACTGGCTGCTGAATATCCTGCACAAACAAACTACCTGTATCTGACTTACAATGGTCAGTTCAACGATGTTCAGTATACGGGCGATAAACGTTCGGTTATTGTACTTGGATCAGGTGCTTACCGTATTGGTAGCTCGGTAGAGTTTGACTGGTGTTCGGTAAATGCACTTCAGACTATCCGTAAAGAGGGATGGCGTTCGGTTATGATTAACTTCAATCCGGAAACCGTTTCTACAGACTACGATATGTGTGACCGTCTTTACTTCGACGAGTTGACTTTCGAGCGTGTGATGGATATCATTGAGCTTGAAAATCCTCACGGAGTGATCCTTTCAACAGGAGGTCAGATCCCGAATAACTTAGCTATGCGTCTGGATGATCACAATGTGAATATTCTTGGAACACAGGCATTGAGCATTGATAATGCTGAGGACCGTCATAAGTTCTCGTCTATGCTTGACCGTCTTCATATTGATCAGCCACGCTGGAAAGAGCTTTCTTCTCTTGACGATGTTAAATCATTCGTTGACGAAGTAGGATATCCGGTTCTTGTTCGTCCTTCTTACGTACTTTCGGGTGCAGCCATGAATGTATGTTCAAACGACGACGAACTGGTACAATTCCTTTCTCTTGCAGCAAACGTATCGGACAAACATCCGGTGGTTGTGAGTGAATTCATCGAAAACGCAAAAGAGATTGAGGTTGATGCCGTAGCTGACAAAGGAGAGATCGTAGCTTATGCTATTTCAGAACATATTGAGTTTGCAGGGGTTCACTCTGGTGATGCAACGATCCAGTTCCCTCCTCAAAAAACATATGTAGAGACAGTTCGCCGTATCAAACGCGTAGCGCGTCATATTGCAGCTGAGCTGAATATCTCGGGACCATTCAACATTCAGTTCCTTGCAAAAGATAATGATATCAAGGTAATCGAATGTAACCTGCGTGCATCACGTAGTTTCCCATTCGTTTCTAAGATCCTTAAAATCAACTTTATCGAGCTTGCAACGAAAGTGATGATGGGTATTCCTTACACAAAACCTGAGAAATCTGCATTTGATCTTGACTATGTAGGTATCAAAGCTTCTCAGTTCTCGTTCTCGCGTCTGCAAAAAGCTGACCCTGTATTAGGTGTTGATATGGCTTCTACAGGTGAGGTAGGATGTATCGGTGATGACTCAAACGAGGCAATCCTGACATCAATGCTTTCTGTTGGACACCGCATTCCGAAAAAGAATATTCTTATTTCGAGTGGCGGAGCAAAACAAAAAGCAGCATTGCTTGACTCTGCGAAACTACTTACAAACAAAGGATACAATCTGTTTGCTACAGACGGGACGTACAAGTTCCTTACTGAAAACGGAGTTGAATCTACATTGGTAAGCTGGCCAAACGAAGAAAACGATGCACCAGAAGCTCTTGGATTAATGCGCGATGGTAAGATTGATATGGTGATCAACATCCCTAAAAACCTTACAAAACGCGAATTGAGCAACGGATACAAAATCCGTCGTGGCGCTATTGATATGAATATCCCGGTGATTACAAATGCACGCCTTGCGAACGCATTTATCCAGGCATTCTGTACAATTGATATCGACCAGATTCCAATTAAATCATGGAATGAGTACAAGTAATCTATCTTGATTACGCTTATATAAAAAAAGGCTCACCTGCAAGTATTGCAGGCTGAGCCTTTTTTATTCAATGGCAGCGGATAGCTGAGAGCTGGAAGATATCATCTTATCTCTTTTCGTTCTGTGTTTACGAAAAACAAAAAAGGAAAACTTTTAAGGGTTCCCTTTTTTGTTTAGAGATGATTTGTTATAATTCTATTCTTCATCCTTCCAGCATGGAAGTTTGTCTTCAATTTCAGGAATTGAAGATGCTTTAAATACCGGACTGTCAATTCCGGCTTTGCGCTGTTCGTTATAATCCTGAAGAGCTTTGTAAACGTATTTGCCAAGAAGCAAAATGGCGATCAGGTTGATCAGTGCCATTAAGCCCATAGATAAATCGGCAAGATTCCACACTGTTTTCAGACTAAGCAGTGATCCGGCCATAACCATTCCTGCAACTATAAGTCTGTAAGCAAGCAACCAGGATGGACGTTTGGATATGAATTGAATATTTGTTTCTCCATAATAATAGTTACCTATAATAGAGCTAAATGCAAAGAAGAAAATAGCTATAGATACAAATAGTCCGCCCATTGGTCCGATCTCGTTAGTTAAAGCAGCTTGAGTAAGCACAATGCCATCTAATCCTGGTTCAGCATGAGCATTTGAGAATAAGATGATAAATGCTGTACAGGAACAGATAATTAATGTGTCAGTAAAAACGCCTAATGATTGAATTAATCCTTGTTTTACTGGATGCGAGATATCTGCTGTTGCTGCTGCATTCGGAGCAGAGCCCATTCCTGCCTCATTAGAGAATAGCCCACGGCGGATCCCTTGCATCAATGCAACTCCTACACCTCCGCCGACAGCTTGTTCCCAGCCGAAAGCTGACGAAATGATTAACTTAATGACTCCGGGTAGTTGTGTTATATTGAATAGCACTATTCCTAAAGACAATAGAATGTATCCGATAGCCATAATTGGGACAATAATACTTGATACTTTAGCAATGCGGTGTATTCCTCCAAAAATGACCATGAGTGTCAGAATGGTTAGTACACCACCTGTGAGAATAGGATTAATACCGAAGCTACCTTCGAATGCTAATGATATGGTGTTGGATTGAACAGAATTAAAGACTAAACCAAAAGTAACAGTGATAAGGACAGAGAAGATAATTCCCATCCAGCGTTTACCTAATCCATACTGCATGTAGTAGGCAGGCCCACCGAGATAAGAATTTTCTCCCGGACGTTTGAATAACTGAGCCAGAGTAGATTCTGCGAAACCAGATGCTGCTCCGATTATGGCGATTACCCACATCCAGAATATAGCACCCGGTCCTCCGATGGCAATAGCTGTAGCTACACCTGCCATATTACCGGTTCCAACTCGTGAAGCGAGAGAGATTGTAAATGCCTGAAAAGAAGAAACACTATGCTCTTTGTCTTTCTTGGTCGTTTCGCTCAGCAATCTTCCCATCTCTTTCAGATGAGTCATCTGAACAAATTTAAACCTGATAGTGAAATAGATTGCAGTACCTAACAGAAGGGCAATAAGAATGTAGGTCCATAGGAAATCACTAAGGTTTAGAATTAATGCATCAAAATTTAACATATAGCGAATTAATATTTAGGTTATTCTCAAATATAACAATACTAAAGAGCTAATGCAAATGCGTTTAGAGTTAAAAAAGAATATTTAGAACTTTATCTCGTCTTTTTTGGGCTTTCAACTGTTATAGAGTCATAGAGCCACATATAACAACTAATAAATCGTTTTGTTGAAAAAAAATATATGTCCTATAACACTATAATTTATATCAACAAATGTTTTGAATTAATGAAAATATGGTATAAGTTTACAGCGTTCAAACATTGTCCTTTAAAGGGACATGAAATTTGAATCCTACTTTCTTGAACCAATATTAACCTTTTAATTTTTTTCGATATGAGCATGACTATTTCATTCAACGAGCTTCGTCGAATCAAAAACAGCCTTCCTCCGGGAAGCACTCACAGAATTGCTGATGAGTTGAATATCCCGGTGGATACGGTTCGTAATTATTTCGGAGGTCATAACTATGACTTTGGACAGAGTATTGGTGTTCATCTTGAACCAGGTTCCGATGGCGGGATCGTTGTTCTGGATGATCCTAGAATCTTAGAAAAGGCATTACTTATTTTATCCGAGGTACGGGAATTGGAATCTTTGAAGTAGATAATTTAGCATAGGGCATCGAATTTGATGCCCTATTTTTTTTATCTGAAAATTGAAAACAGAATCAGTTATTTATAAGACTAAAAATATTATGTGTTTTTTTATCCAATCAGATGAATAATAAATAAAAAAAGTAATTATATTAGTGCCGTTAATAATCTAATACTGAATTTAATATGGATATGAGTAATTATCCGGCTGAACCTTTTAGAATTAAAAGTGTCGAGCCAGTGAAAATGATTTCGCGTGCTGAACGTGAAAAGGTGATTAAAAAAGCAGGATACAATACCTTTCTGATTGACTCGGAAGATGTGTATATTGATCTTCTTACCGATAGTGGAACAAATGCCATGAGTGATAAACAATGGGGCGGAATCATGCAAGGAGATGAGGCTTATGCCGGTAGCAAAAGCTTTTATCATCTGGATGAAACTGTAAAAGAGTTGTTCGTATTTAAGTATATGGTTCCTACTCACCAGGGCAGGGGTGCTGAAAATCTGTTATCGCAAATAGCCATAAAGCCAGGTCAGTATGTTCCCGGAAATATGTACTTTACGACTACAAGATATCACCAGGAACGAAACGGTGGTATTTTTGTTGATATTATTTGCGATGAAGCTCACAATGCAGAATTGGATATTCCTTTTAAAGGCAATATTGATCTGAAGAAACTTGAGTCTCTGATTAATGAAAAAGGAGCTGAAAATATTGCTTATGTGTGTCTTGCTGTAACTGTGAATCTTGCCGGGGGACAGCCTGTCTCTATGAAGAACATGCGCGAAGTGCGCGAACTTACTGCTAAACATGGTATAAAAGTATTTTTTGATGCAACCCGATGCGTAGAAAATGCTTATTTTATTAAAGAACAGGAACCCGGATATGAGAATAAAACAATCCAGGAAATTGTTCATGAGACCTTCAGCTATGGTGATGGTTGTACCATGAGCGGTAAAAAGGATTGTCTGGTTAATATCGGTGGATTCTTGTGCATGAATGATGAACAGTTGTTTCAGGATGCTAAAGAGCTGGTAGTGGTTTACGAAGGTATGCCATCGTATGGAGGTATGGCCGGCCGTGATATGGAAGCTATGGCTATCGGTCTGAAAGAATCTATGCAGTTTGAATATATTGAACA
>JBOFDD010000118.1:0-3905 GCA_051646645.1 Bacteroidales bacterium
CCGCAGCTTTACATTGCCGATCTCAGCTGTGGGAGCCGAACTTGAAACATCTGTAAAGGTGACTCAGGTTTCAGGGTTAGGACAGGATAGTCTTGCAATCCGGGCTTTATACAATGCTCTGGACGGACCAAACTGGGTAAGAAAACTGAGTTTCGAAAAGCCGGTGACTCAATGGCATTCTGATCTTGTCTTTGCTTCCGTGAATGGCGAGCAGCGTCTGACTCAGCTTAAATTCAACGATAATAATATGTCCGGAGTAGTTCCTGAAGAAATAGGAGCGCTAACCGAACTGACTTATCTGGGATTGAACCGTAAAACATCACTTCCGGGTATTATTACAGGTACACTACCTGAATCAATCGGAAATCTGAAAAAGCTTGAGACATTCTATATCGCATATAATGGTCTGACAGGTGACTTCCCGATAGGGGTAACCCGATTGTCAAAACTGAATGTCTTATACATTAATGACAACCAGTTGTCCGGAGTGCTTCCTGAAGAGATTGGAAATCTGACAGAGATTACAAATCTTCGTCTGCAGAAAAATAATTTCTCCGGAGCAATACCTGAAACAATTGGGCAGCTTAAGAAGATCACTACGTTGTATATGAATAACAATAAGTTAAATGTATTACCTGCTACGATGGGCGATCTGAAAGAGTTGAAAACATTGTATATCAATTACAATGAATTCACAGGAGATGTTCCGGAATGGATATTTAATATCTATCCGAAAGGAGCTTCTGAAATACAGACTCGTGTATTGAACGGTAATAAGTTTAATCCGATTAATTAATTCTCTAACCCGGTGTGCACAACACACTGTGCACACCGGGTTTTTTAAATTAAGAGCTAATAACTATGAGATTCTCTTTTCAATCATTGCTTATCCTCTTTTTTCTTTCCTTTATACCCGTTCAGTCGTACGGACAAAACTTATCTTCATATATAAAACTTTCGGGTGAGAAGAGTACGGTAATCCGTTCTATGGAGACAGATAAAGAAGGAAACCTCATTGTCACGGGTACCTGCGGCAATATACTTGATTATACTGCTACTCCTGTTTACACACGTCTGATGACGTATAATATTCAGAATGGAGGTCTGAATACAGAGGCAGGGACATATGATTTTGACCGCATTGCTTCTGTCATTAATACTTCCCGCCCTGATGTAGTTGCTATACAGGAAGTGGATAACGGATCATCACGTACAGGGAAAAAGAGCTGGATGCAGGAGCTGGGAATTAAAACCGGAATGTATGCCTTTTTCGGAGCAACAATAACCACACTTCCATCCGGATTTCTTCAATGGAAAGGAGAATACGGGATAGGAATATTATCGAAAGAGAGACCTCTCTCGTGGCATTTCGAAACATTTACAAAGTCTCCTGAGAGTACCGATGAGGTGAGGGGAATGTTAATCTGCGAATTCCCGAAGTTTTTGTTTGTCTCAACGCATTTCTCTCTTTATGCACCCGATCGTCTGATTGCAGCAAAGCGATTGAACGAGCTGGCGCAAACCACTGGAAAACCCGTTTTTCTGGCAGGCGATTTTAATGCGTTACCAAACTATGAAGCTCCGAAGGAACTGAGTCGCGAATTCGAAATTCTTTCGACCTCAGAGCCGACTTATCCATCATCATCACCGTCAAAAGAAATTGACTGGATCATGTGTTCGAAGCGCTTTTCCTTACCCACAGTTATCTCAACAGGCATTATCAGACA
The DNA here is from genome assembly GCA_051646645.1 of Bacteroidales bacterium. GTDB lineage: Bacteria > Bacteroidota > Bacteroidia > Bacteroidales > UBA7332 > UBA7332. The sequence continues at coordinate 1,728 of JBOFDD010000118.1, forward strand.
ACCGGGAATAGATATGTCCGTTTGTTCGGATCATCTTCCGGTTTGGCTGGATGTCAAATTATAAATTAATCTTTTTATTAAAAATTTCTATCGTATGAAAAACTTTACACTATGCGTATTGTGTGCGTGTTCGCTATCATCGGCTTTGCATGCTCAGGTAGTAAACAATCGTCTTGTATTAGACACAGAAAAACCGAATGTACCGCGTGTGCTGGCTACGGACCCGCAGGGAAATCTTATCGTAACCGGACAAATGCAGAATCAGATTGATCTGAACTTTCAGGGGAAAACGGGCGATCATACCTTTGTGCCGGCAAATGATAAAAACTCTACATTCATTGCAAAGTATGATAAGGACATGAACTTGCTCTGGGTGAAGGGACTTACCGGAACGGGAGATCCTGATGATCTTGTAGAGCCGAAAGAACTTCGTGTGGATGAAGAGGGGAATATCTTTATCGCAGCAACATACAAAGGAACACTTTCGTCCTCTTCCTGTGTTGCCGGAACTTCTGCAGAACAGGATGCGACTCATGGCTCGGCCATGTTCTTTAAACTGAACCCACAGGGTGAGTCGGTATGGAGCAAATCTATGGGTATGCTGGCATTATCGCGCAATCTGGGTATTGCTCCATCAATCGGAGGAAGTGTAGTTGTTGGTGGTAGTTACCGCGATATGGGTGATTTACTTCCGAATGCAGGTACTAACCACGATGGCTTTATTGCCAAATTAGGCGCAGATAATCAGGTTATCTGGTCAAAGCAAATTAATGGAGTCAAAGGTACAGCGGCAGCTTTGGTTTCAATGCATAAAGTGCTTTCGGACAAGGATGGTAATGTGTATGCTTTTTTATCATCTAATGCAAAAGAATCGATTACGATACCGGGAGCTCCGGCGCTGACAAATCCCGGAGGTTATTATGCTTCATATCTTGTAAAGTATGATAAAGACGGACAGTTTGTATGGGTAAAGCAGATGATTTCTGACCGCGATTTTAATCCGGCTCCTTATCCTGCTGATATAGATATGGATGCAAACGGGAATATTGCTATTGCAGGTTGGACTTTGGGTTCTAAAATAACTATGGATGGTTCTGAATATATGACCGGAATAGACAGAAGTACCAAAACCTCCGCTGCTGTATGGTTGCTGCTTGATAAGGATGGTAATTATAAAAAACACTTCGGATTTGGAAATCCGACTATTCCAACTGTAAATATGCATACAAAAGCTCTTTCTGTTCGTTTCGATAACGAAGGAAATAGTTTTGTTGGAGGGATGACTGATTGCGAACCGGTATTCCCGTTGAATTATGCAGTTACTCCGCGCGGCGAAGCCGATGCATTTGTATTAAAACTGGATGCTGCAGGTAATCCCGTATTTATCCGTCGTGTAGGGGGTGCAAAAGCTGATGAGATCAAGTCTCTTGCAGTAGATAAATTTAATAACAGGTTATATGCAGGCATGACAACTATGAGTTCTCCTGCCTACTTTGGAATGAATTATGCTACAGAGATGGCAGATCAGTCATTCTCGTGCGATATGACAAATACCTTGTCCGAGAATTCAGCTGTTCTTGCTTATGATCTGATTGGATTTGGTGCAGAAAATCATTTTTCAATTAAATGCAATGAACCGTTTATGAAAGAAGTGCTGCTTAGTAATCTTCAGGGCTCAAAACTGAACTGTAAAGTCGAAGGAACTCTCCCTGATGGCATCACATTCACAAAGAACAGTACAGGAAACGGATTTATTTTTTCCGGAACACCTGCAACCGAAGGTGAGTTTAACGTAACTGTTTCTGTAGAGGATATTGCAAATGAGACTGATCCTGCCGGTTATCACAATAACAAGAATTATACGTTTGCTGTAACATCGCCTACAGGTATTGATAAATCAGAAGCAAACAGCACAATCGTATATAAAACATCTGATGGTATTATTGTAAATGGTTTTGATGGTGAAGCTCAGGTACAGATCTTTGACCTTTCAGGTAAAATGATCAGACAAGCAAACGCTGTAAGCGGACAGATCATCCCGCTTTCATCCCGGTCAGGCATGATCATTGTTAAAGTTATAAACAATAAAGGAATTAAAGCATTTAAAGTGATGTAATTCAATTCTTATTATAGACATATGAATGAGGGCGATACAATACAGATCGTCCTCATTCTTTT
>JBOFDD010000119.1:0-7949 GCA_051646645.1 Bacteroidales bacterium
GACATCCCCGAGTTCCGCGCCACAGAAAACGCGGCTCGCAAGGGCCGGCTTCAGCCCAAGAGCGTGTGGCAGATGCACGGCGCCGGCGCCGTGGGCGGCCAGACCCTGGTCGGCATCCCGGAGCCGCTGTAACGCCGCAGGATGCCCTTGCTTCCAATAAAACAAATCCCCTTCCTGATCTTCCTGTTGCACAGGGAACTGATTCCGCGCAAAACCCGGCTGCGGATATAATGACGGCTGAAGAAAGTCATGTCGTTATACCGCCTGCAAAAGAAGTGGCTAAAATTGAAAAAAAATCAGCGAAAAAAAAATCTTCGCGCAAAGAAGTAGCATCTAAAAAGAAAAAAGGATCTGTCGTCGAAGTTTCATCCGGTGTTGAATCAGTAAAACGGAGCAGAAACGGTTTTATGCTGCAGGTTGCATCATATGACAAAATGGATGTTGCGCGAAAAGAATCAGAAAAGCTCAAAGCGATGGATTATGACGCCTTCGTCGATAAAACCGCGATAAAAGGTAAAACTTTTTACCGTGTGAGAATTGGACCGATTGCAGCGAAAGGAAAAGCGCTTGAGATGCTTGATGAGATACAAACGAATGACAGATACTCTGAAAGCTACGTTACTAAAGAATGACGCACTTTACGATCAATAATAAAAAAGCCCCGGAATTCCGGGGCTTTTTTATTATCATCTTTTTTCTAATTATTCGCCGTCATCAGACAGAACTGCAAAATCCGTTACAGTATCATTTTCAGTCGTTGTGAGAAGCCGTACTCCGACAGTAGAACGCCCCTGCTCGGAAACATCTTTAGCAAGAAGCCGTATCGTCATGCCGCTTTTTGAAGCAATGATAATTTCGTCAGTAGGAAGAACAGATTTAATCCCGATAGCATGCCCGTTCTTTTCCGTAATTTTAAGATATGCCATTCCTTTGCCGCCGCGCCCTTTGGCTGCAAAATTCTTAAATGCCATTCTCTTTCCATAGCCGAATTCAGTTACAACAAAAAGGTCAGAATTTTTAAGAACAACATCCGTACCTATAATTTCATCATCGGAGTCCAAACGCATTCCGATAATTCCTGCAGCGGTTCGTCCCATCGGCCGCATTTTTGCAAGATTAGTCCGTAGAATGTTACCTTTTTTAGATGCAATAACAACATCATCATCAGGGCGAACAATCTTTACATCATTCAGTTCATCATTCTTTTTCAGATTTATCGCGATAATACCGTTCTTTTTGGTATTTTCAAACTCTTTTGCATCAATTTTCTTCAGAATACCCTGCTTTGTCGCCATGCACAAAGACATTTCCTGAGAGAAGTCAGCGATGGCACAGATGGCAGATATTACTTCGCCGGTTGAAAGATTAACAATACCCTTCAGTGATTTTCCGCGGCTTGTTTTGGACGCAACAGGAATCTCATGGGTTTTGATAGCAAAGACTTTTCCCTTATTGGTAAACATAAGAACGGTATCATGGGTAGAGGCAATCATCATCATTTTGATGAAATCCTCATTTTTTGTAGAAATCCCGGTAACGCCTTTTCCTCCGCGATGCTGCTTCTTAAACGAATCAGGAGTCAGCCGGCGGATAAATCCGTCATTCGTTACCGTGATCACCATATCTTCGTCAGCGAGAAGATCCTGAATGTCAAAGTTTGTTGAACTTTCACCCGTCATATTTATCTCTGAACGGCGTATATCATTATAACGGGTTTTCACATCAAGAAGCTCATCTTTAATGATAGTAAGAACCTTTTTATCACTTGCCAGAATCGATTTGAGCTCTTCGATAAGCTTCATCAGCTCTTTTAACTCATCGACGATCTTTTTAACTTCAAGGCTTGTCAGCCTCTGCAGACGCATATCGAGAATTGCTTTCGACTGGATAGCTGTAAGACCGAACCTTTTGCGCAGCCTTTCATCGGCATCTTCAACGTTTTTTGACGTTTTGATAATCTGGATAACTTCATCAATATTATCAAGAGCGATCTTCAATCCCTGAAGAATATGAGCCCGCTCTTCAGCCTTTTTCAGTTCATACTGCGTTCTGCGGTAAACAACCTGTTTACGGTGAATAATATAATAAGAAAGGATGGATTTAAGATCAAGAACCCGGGGCTCATTTTTATTGACAATCGCCAACATTATCACGCCGAAGTTATTCTGAAGCTGTGTATTTTTATACAGCTGGTTGAGAATAATATTAGTATCAGCATCTTTTTTCACGCCGACAATAACGCGCATACCGCTGCGGTCTGATTCATCGCGAAGTTCGCAGATTCCCTCTATAACTTTTTCGTTCACAAGATCGGCAATCTTTGTGACAAGCTGAGCTTTGTTAACCTGATATGGAAGTTCAGTAATGACTATAACATCACGCCCTTTTGCGTTTTGCTCAATATCAACCTTACCGCGGACAACGATAGAACCTCGCCCTTTGGTATATGCGTCAATAATGCCATCGGAACCCATAATAATACCGGCAGTCGGAAAATCAGGGCCCTTAATATACTTCATCAGCTGTCTGACTGTGAGATCAGGATTATCAATAAGAGCAATAGTACCGTCTATAACTTCACCCAAATTGTGAGGAGGGATATTCGTCGCCATACCTACAGCAATGCCGGACGATCCATTGACAAGAAGATTGGGATACGCAGAAGGAAGAACTTCCGGTTCGCGCCGGGTTCCGTCGAAGTTATCGCCCATATCGACAGTATCTTTATCTATATCTCTTAAAAGCTCTTCGGCAATTTTTTCAAGTCGGGCTTCTGTATAACGATACGCAGCAGCAGGGTCGCCGTCGACCGAACCGAAGTTTCCCTGACCGTCAATAAGCGGAATCCGCATGGAAAATTTCTGTGCCATACGAACCATAGTATCATACACAGCCGTGTCGCCATGCGGATGAAAGTTACCTATTACTTCGCCGACAATTTTAGCAGACTTAACATACGCTCTGTCGCTTCTCCATGCACGCTCGTTCATAGCATGAAGAATACGCCGATGTACAGGTTTAAGACCATCTCTCACATCCGGAAGAGCACGTCCTATAATTACGCTCATGGAATACGCAAGATAAGAACCACGCATCTGGTCTTCAATTTCAACAGGAATGAGTTTATTCTGTGTGAATAATTCTTTTTTTCCTTCTTCGCCCTTTTTCTTTGCCACGTATATTTTCCTCTAAAGATCTGATATCTGCACTGAATTAAAGATCAAGATTTTCCACAGTATGAGCATTTTCTTCTATAAATTTACGGCGGGGCTCAACGGCATCCCCCATCAGCATTGAAAAGACTTTATCCGCAGAAACATCATCTTCCATATCTATCTTCAAAAAAGTCCTGTTTTCAGGATTAAGAGTCGTTTCCCACAGCTGTTCAGGGTTCATCTCTCCAAGACCTTTATACCGCTGTATAATTGATTTTTCCCCCATCTCTTTCACAAGCGCATCTCTCTGCTCTTCGGAATAAGCATATCGCATATTATGCCCTGCTTTAACGCTGAAAAGCGGAGGCTGTGCTACATAAAGATATCCGCCCTTTATAATGCTCGGCATATACCGGAAAAAGAAAGTGAGTAGAAGAGTACGGATATGCGATCCGTCCACATCCGCATCTGTCATTATTACAATCTTATGATAACGCAATTTATTAACATCAAACTGATCCTCCCCTATTCCTGCGCCTATGGCTGTAAAAAGGGTCTTTATTTCTTCATTTGCGAGAATTCTATCCAGACGCGCTTTTTCAACATTGAGAATCTTGCCTTTAATAGGAAGAATCGCCTGAAAATTTCTATCCCGTCCCCCTTTCGCCGAACCGCCCGCAGATTCCCCTTCCACAATATAAAGTTCACATATAGATGCGTCCTTACTGGAGCAGTCTGAAAGTTTACCGGGAAGAGAATCATGTTCGAGTGCGCTTTTACGGCGTGTAAGATCACGGGCTCTTTTCGCAGCAAGCCGGGCGTGAGCTGATAAAATACACTTATCAAGAATCTTTCTCACAGCCTGGGGATTTTCTTCAAAAAACTGAGTAAGACATTCGTTAGTCGCAGATTCAACAATGCCCTTAACTTCACCGTTACCCAGTTTCATTTTTGTCTGGCCTTCAAACTGGGGATTGGATATTTTAACACTGATAACGCAAATAAGCCCTTCTCTCACGTCATCACCGGAAAGCTGTTCCATTTTTTTCTCTAACTTTTCCCGCTTAAGAAAATCATTAAGTACGCGGGTTAGAGCGGATTTAAAACCGATAAGGTGAGTACCGCCTTCTCTTGTATTAATATTATTTGCATAAGTATAAACTAATTCATTATAGGAATCTATATAAGTAAGAGCCACCTCTATATCAACTTTGTCTTTTACCGTACGGAAATATATAGGTTTTTTAGATAAGGGCTCCTTATTTTCGGCCAAATATTCAACAAAGGATGAAATCCCGCCTTTGAACTGGAAAACTGTTTCTTTTCCCTTTCCTCTTTCGTCGCGCAGTGTTATTTTAATGCCGCCATTGAGAAACGCAAGTTCGCGAAGACGTTTTGCTAACGTATCAAATGAATATTCCAAAGTATCAAAAATTGTACCATCGGGATGAAAGTGAACCGTTGTTCCATTAGATTTACTTTGCCCAATTTTCTTAACATCTGCGGTTGGAATACCTTTTTTATAGCTCTGTGTATGTTTTTCGCCGTTTTTATTAACTACAACAGTCAGATTTTCAGAAAGAGCATTTACAACTGATACACCAACACCGTGAAGACCGCCGGAAACTTTATAACTTTCATTATCAAATTTCCCGCCCGCATGAAGTTTTGTAAGAACGATCTCAAGAGCAGACTTCTTATACACCGGATGCAGATCAACAGGAATACCGCGGCCGTTATCTTCTACTTCAATAGAATTATCGTTATGAATAGTAACAGTTATAGTGTCACAAAACCCGGCAAGAGATTCATCTATAGAGTTATCGACAATCTCATATACAAGATGATGAAGGCCATGAGTATCGGTAGAACCTATATACATCGCCGGCCTTTTACGCACAGCTTCAAGCCCTTCAAGAATTTGTATACTTCCAGCTGAATATTCCTTACTCATTTATTGCTCCAAACACAGTCTTTTTCATCGAGAGTTGTCCTTTTTATAACAGTAAAAGAACTGACCTTACTCAAAATAACTTCGTTATTGTTGTCAATAACTATTGTTTTTATGTCTCTTTGAGAAAAATCGCATTTTTTTAAATATTTGTCGTTAATTGGCGATTTTTCAAGTGTTTTCACATTAAAGATTCCAATAATCGCTTTATCAGATACAATATTTCTTTCTCCGATATGTATAAACATTTAACCCCTCCTTTTCGTAGTGAATTTTTTTATTTCGACCTTTATATCTCTTATTTCAAAATCCAGATTCATTTCTCTTATTTTATTGAGTAAAATTTTTTTCATCATCCCAATGTCGTTGGAAAAAACAGGATGGTCGGCCTGAATAAAAAGGACATTTCCATAAATCCTGTCGGGATAAGAATGAGTTGCTATAATATTCCCGGCTATTTCTTCCCATTTCTGTTTAATATATTCAATAGTGAATAAATCCCCTGCGTTTATCTCTTTTGCAAATTCAGATAAAAGACCTCTCACTGAGGATGTATTCCCTGTCCGCTTTTCATTGAATCTGAATTTCACAGAACCTCTTCCACTATTCCGTTTTCTACACTGAATATTTTCTTTTTATCAAAGATATCAGCAATTGGATAGTCAACATTTACCATTGTAAAAAGTATCTGATTATCAGAACATATTTCGCTCATCATGTTAAATCTTCTTTTTTCATCAAGTTCTGAAAATATATCATCAATAAGCAGCACCGGCTTTTTTCCTGTAATTTTTTCAATAAAAATCTTTTCACTGTTTTTAAGCGAAATTGAAGCTGTTCTTTTCTGCCCTTGCGATCCGTAAGAACAAAGATGCTTATCCAGCGAATTTGTAAAAAAGTAATCATCCCGGTGCGGTCCTTTCTGAGAAGAACCGTACATTATATCCTTATACCTGTTAGAATGAAGACTCTTAAATATTTCCGCTGATGACATATTATTCCATGAAGACTCATATGTTATTGAAGGTGCATCATTTTTGTCTGTAATAAGAGTATAACTTTTTAAAAAACATTTTTTAAACTGATCACAAAAATCTTTTCTTTTTTTTATTATTATAGAAGCTTTTCTTGATATCATATCGTCCCATATATCAAGATCTTCGCTTTTTTTAAAATTACCGTTTTCCCTTATCGTTTTTAAAATTTTATTCCGAGACTGATTTATTTTTCTATAGTCCGATATATCTGAAAAATACTGAATATCTGTTTTTGAAATCACTCCATCAAAATACCGTCTTCTCACATCAGGCGACCCGCTTATCAAAATAACATCATCAGGAGAAAAAACAACCGAAAGCATCTGTCCGTAGTAATCTGATACTTTTCCAATGACAGACCCGTTTATTTTTGCCTTCTTTTTTAAAGCCCCGTTATCCCTTACGCATCCTATTTCAAAAGTATTAAGATCATTATTTTTTGCAGATATATAATATCCGTCTGATCCCCACTTTATAATATCCTCATCTGTTGCATTTCTGAATGACTTAAATTGGGAAACAACGGATATTGATTCAAGAATGCTTGTTTTTCCGGATCCGTTGCTGCCTGTTATAAAATTTGATCCTTCTGAAAATATTATATCGAGAGATTCAAAATTCCTGAAATTCTTTATTTTAATATTTTCAATTACCATTTTTTCATTATTCGTGTTCTGTATTTTTAATCTGAATGGGCATAATCACAGCTGTCGTATTTTCATCATTTTCAGGAACTATTGTAATAGGACTCATTTGTCCTGTCATTCCAAATACTACGCTTATTGAATCAACTTCTTTGATTGAATCCATCATATATTGGGAGTTAATTCCTATAACAAGTTTTTCACTGCTGTTATTCTCTATCGTCATTTCTTCAACTGCTTCTCCCAACTCTGCTGTTTTAGATTCGATTGTAAGAAGGTCTTTTGAGAAAGATAAGATAACCTTAAAAGAAGGTTCTCTTGTAAAAACCATTATACGCCTCAAAGATTCAATTAGCTTTTTTGTATTAACAACAGCTTTTATTGAATAATCTTTAGGTATAACCTGTTTGAAATTAGGAAACTGCCCATCCACAAGACGTGAAATAATTTCTGTATTTCCAATACGGAAAAAACACTGATTCCCTGAAATAGAAAAGCATGCTCTTCCGGTTGATAATATTTTTTGTATTTCATTGATAGTTTTCAGAGGTATAATTATTCCCTCTTTGATATTTATACCTTCTTTTATACTGCGCACAGCAAGGGATAGTCTTCTGGAATCTGAAGCTACGGCAGTAATATATCCTTCCTTTTCAGAAATAAAAAATATTCCGTTAAATGCCGGTTTTATAGTATCAGTGGCAGCAGCATAAGATACTTTTTTTATCATATCCTTAAAAACGTTCTGATCAAACTCTATAGTATTTTCTTCGCCGATTGAAGGTATATCCGGATACTCGAGCTTACCTGTTCCTATAAGTTTGTAATTACCTTTCACATCTTTCGACTTTGATTTTATTGAAACTCCAAAGTTATCATCAATTTCAATAATAACCTCCCCTTTCGGAAGCTCCTTCAAAATCTGAGTAAGTTTTTTTCCGTTGATCGTAAAATCAAAAGAAGAGTCAGAAATAACATCAATGCTGTTTTTCACAGCTATCTCATTATCAGTACCCGTTATCTTCAGCGAATTTTCTTTTATGCTGAAAAGACAGTTACCTAATATAGTATTAATATTTTTAGGAGATATTACTGAATCTGTAATAATTACAGATTTTAAAAGTGTATCTTTATCTGTTTCAAACTTCATTTTTTCCTCTAC
>JBOFDD010000120.1:0-5413 GCA_051646645.1 Bacteroidales bacterium
TGGGAACTGGATCTCTGGGGAAAACTCAGATATGCCAATGATGCTGCGAAAGCCAAATTGCTGCAAACCGTTGAAGCACGACGTGCCTTGCAGGTTTCGATCATCGCACAGGTTGTACAGACTTACTATGAGTTAATCGCTCTGGATAAAGAGTATTCGATTGTGAAACATACAACGAATGCACGTAAAGAGGCTGTCAGACTGGCGAAGCTTCGCTTTGAAGGAGGATTAACATCTGAGATTGCACTGAAACAGGCTGAAGCCGAATTAGCAAAAACCGAAACTCTGATTCCATCTCTGGAATATAAGATCCGTGTAAAGGAAAGCGAAATGGCTCTGATTCTGGGTAAGTTTGATAAGAATATGCTGACCCGGGCAGATCAGATCGATGTTACGCCTGTAGAAATTCCGGTAGGACTACCTTCCCAGTTACTGGAAAGACGTCCGGATATCCGTGAAGCCGAATTTGCGCTGAGAGAAGCTCATGCCAATGTGGGTGTGGCTTTCACTTCGATGTTTCCGAGTATCTCTCTGACAGCCGAAGGGGGTCTTGAGAGTGGTGACCTTTCTAATTTTCTCAAATCACCTATTGGTCTGATTGGCGGTGGCATAGTTTCTCCCCTATTCTCATTCGGAAAAAACAGAGCAAACTGGAAACGCTCGGAAGCAAGAATGGAACAATCTGTGATATCTTACGAAAAGAAAGTTCTTGAAGCTTTTAAAGAGGTTAATATTGCTCTTATTTCTGTCAGAAAATCGAAAGAGATCAGACAATCACGCCAGAAAAGCGAGAGTGCAGCACGCAGTTATCTTGAACTGGCAAACCTGCAATACATAAACGGAGTGATCAGCTATATGGATGTTCTCGATGCACAACGTAGTTTGCTTGATGCTGAGATCAGCCTGAATAACGCACTACTGAATGAAAAAATGGCCACATCTTCTCTATACAAAGCTTTAGGGGGTGGATGGTAAAAAAAGTACTCGTTCTTTCACAAGAACGAGTACTTTTGCTTTACATGAAAACCTAAATCAAATGATTTAATCTACAATTTAATTCCTATTATTTCAACACTACTTTCTCAGATTTTACTCCAAGATCAGTCTGTATGTTTATAACATAAATGCCACGTGGCAATGAGGCAAGAGACAAGGACTCCTGATTATTACCTCCGCTAAATACCCTTGCAAAAACATTTCTGCCACTAATATCTTTCAACTCAACACGAATGATTTTATTATTGGCACTAACCTGTATATTGCAGTTATCAACGATTGGGTTCGGATAAACCAAAATGGATTTATCGGCTTCTGAAACAGGCACATCTACCGTGTTTAATACCTTAACGATTCCGGCGTAAGAATCCAGAGCACCATATCCCCAATTATTATTCGGATAAGCTCCTCTGGAAAGAGTATTTTGCTTTGCTGTAGCTGCAAAAATATCTTTCACTCTCTGCGGAGTAAGTGTCGGGTCGGCTTCGAGCCATAAAGCAAGGGATCCGGCAACAACAGGAGAGGCCATGGATGTACCCTGCATAATTCCCCAATAATAATTAGTTGAATTTACAGTTTTCATAGCTACCGAAAGTGGATAAGTTGAGCTGTATTCACTGCTAAAATGATTTACCGATGACACCACCGCACTACCCGGAGCTGCAATATCGGGTTTTATTCTTCCATCAGCTGTAGGACCCTTGCTTGAAAATCCGGCTATATCGTTTAAAAACCCATTCTGATAGTGATATACTCCTCCATTCATAGCCGTCCATTTATCCCTACTCACATAGGCACCTACGGTAATGATATCTTTAGCAACACCGCCAACTTCACCAACAGTATAATCTGTATTTCCTGCTACAAGATCTGATACACCATTAAGTGCATTTGAATAAGTAGCATCGCTAGCCCACATATCTACGAACTTATTGTTAAGCGGATTGATTGATATGACTATGGATTCTGACTGAACAAAAGGATTTCCCTGAATAGCGGTCAATACATTATACTTATTGTTATTCGGATCTAAAGAAAACCCAAACTGAACCAGGTAAGTGGATTGGGTAGACGGTAAAACATATGAAATATATCCGTTAGCGGGATTTAAGTTTGCGTCTACCCAGGGAGTCTGCTTGATTACAGCTCCGGTAGAAGCATTATAGATACCTACTCTTACCTGATAATTCTGATTTACATTGCCCCAGATGTCAGAAAAAAAATAGGGTGCATCTGATGGAACAGCTACGGTAGAGAGTTGAGCTGGTCCGTTAGCTCTGACGTGAACAGGCTGTCCTCCTTCATTTCCGGCAGCACCAACGACTATGACTCCGGGACCAACCTTTTCAGTCAGCATTAAGTCAAAATCGGATGTCCCGTCATGAGGACCTATCTGAGACCCAAGGCTCAGATTTATGACACAAGGTTTTCCGGCCTGTTTCGATTTATCTATAATATAGCTAAGACCATTCATGATTCCGGTATTAGTCATGTCTGTACCCACAAGATACAAATCACTGCCCGGAGCTATACCCTTATAAAAAGTATTATAGCCCGACCCTCCGGCAATACCGGATGTATGAGTGCCGTGATCTTCGTTCGAATTATCAGTCCCGGCAGCTAATATTTCGGATTGTGTTGTATATTCCGCTCCATAATTATAGGGCTGAGGTTTTACTCCTGTCTCTGCATTCTGATTCCACACATATTTAATCCGGTATGAAGAGAGAGATGCATCTGAATAAAAGTTAGGATGCGTAAAGTCAAAGCCTGTGTCAATAACGCCCATAACAACGCCCTTACCTGTATATCCTTTAAGTAAAGGAGACTGACCTGAATTTACTAATGTATTATTGGAGGAAAACCTGGCAACATCAAGTGTTGGTTTAGCCTCTATCGCTGCACTAATACTAATTACTTCGGGTTCCTGAGACAATGCACTGATTGCAGAAAGGGGTACGGTCGCTGTACAAATATTGCCGGCTACAGTCTGCACAACACCCCCATACTCCTCTATCAGAGAAAAATAAGATTCATTCTGAACTTTAACAAAAACAGACAGCATATCGGGCTGTCCCTTCGTTTTGATTGAAGATTTACTTTTAACCGCACTCCCTTTTTCATTCATGATAATCTGAGTCAGCGGCGACAATTTGCTTTGAGCCTGAAGAGACATCACTGATAATAATAACAATGCCCCTATCCATTTACTACGAGTAAAAAATGTTATCATAGACTATTACTTTAAAATTAGAACTTTAATAGGTCAACCCGACCTTTGGATAAGCAGAAGTAAACTTTTTAACGCTCCAAAGTCGGGATGACCTTTAAAACTGGTTTGGATAAATCAAAATAGATAATTTCGGAATTATTTAACAACATGAAAAGCTTACACAAGGGTAAGCGGCAATAATATTTATTTTGGTAAAGGTGACTTACGCTCAATTCATTAATTTCCAGATCAGATACATCAGTCCCTTCTTTAACCGTGGCTATTCCATCAACAATACATACTCCTTTTTCATTCAGATTAAGTCCGTATTTTTTCATAAACGCAGTATCCGGTATAAAGGAACATGAAATATCTCCTTCGGGAATACGTTTTTTTAATTCTCCCACAAACAACATTGTATAAGGAGATAATGAAGCTTTCATTCCGGATTCTTCAATTTGTTTTGACGCTGTCACTTTACATGCAACAAAAAGTATTATATAAATAAGACTAATATATTTCATACTGACTGAGCCTGCAATTGGTTATTTCAAATCAATCATAGGAACTTCAATAATCAGCAAATAAGCATTTTCCCGTACTTCGATATAAAAATCTTTCGTATCAGTAATACTTATCCCATCTCTTGCTGAAAGCGTGTTATCATCGATTTCAATCACACCGTGAATAACAAACACATAAGCACCCATATCCGATCCATGCATTTTATAATGATAGTGCTCACCCATATCCTGGAATCCGAGCATCATCCACGCATACTGATTTATTGAAGTCACACCCGTATTATCAGGAGCAACAAGAGTAGTCATCCTGTTTCTGTGGAGCGTTTCTCTCAGATCAAAGTTATTATAATTGGGTTTGGTATTCTCCGTCTTTGGGATAATCCAGATCTGAAGAAATTCAACATTTTCATTTTCACTGTCATTATATTCACCATGAGATATACCTGTGCCGGCGCTCATTACCTGAATCATACCCGGTGTAAGCAATTCCACATTTCCAATGCTATCCTGATGCCGCAAATGACCAAGTAAAGGAATACTGACAATCTCCATATTCTGATGCTGATGCATACCGAACCCTTTACCGGGCTTAACAATGTCATCGTTTAATACACGTAGTGCTCCAAAATGGATTTTATGCGGATTGTAGTAACCAGCAAAACTAAAGGTATGGTACGTGTCAAGCCAGTCATAAACAGCATGACCTCTGGAATCGGCCTTATCAATCGTATATTTCATAGAGTTTATAAAGTATTATAGTATTTTACCTGTATTTACAACAAGCTTTAACATACTATTGTTTATTCTTTTATCTGTTATTATATACTAGTGATCATCAAAAAAATAGCCATTTCTTTCATTACGATTAACTAATAAAAGAATGAAAATATTACTCACCGGCGTTACCGGCTATGTAGGCGGACGCCTGCTTCCTGTATTGTCAGATAAAGGATATGAGATTTACTGTATTGTGAGTGACAAACAACGATTTCCGGCACGGTATAAAGATCATTCAGGCATCACGGTGATCGAAGGCGATTTTCTTACAAATAAGGGATTGGATAATATTCCGGCTGACATTGATGTTGCCTATTATCTGATTCATTCTATGTCAGGTTCGGTTTCGCACTTTGACGAGGATGAGCTGATCTCTGCCCGCAACTTCAGAGAGGCAGTTAATAAAACATCATGCAAACAGGTCATCTATCTGAGTGGGTTCGAACATGGTGAAGACCTTTCCCGTCATTTATCATCCCGCAAGAATACACGGATAGAATTAAAAGAGGGTAATTATGCGCTGACTGTTTTTCATGCCGGTATTGTTATCGGTAGTGGCAGTGCGTCATTTGAAATTATCCGCGATCTGGTAGAAAAGCTACCTGTCATGGGTATTCCTCCATTTATGAAAAAAAGATGTCAGCCCATAGCCATACGAGATGTGCTGTTTTATCTGTCGGAATGTGTTCTTGTGGATGCATGTATGAATAAAGATTTTGATATTGGCGGTCCGGACATACTCTCCTACGAGGATATGCTGAGAAGAGTAGCATATATAAGAAAACTCAGACGTATAATATTTATTATGCCATTTATACGCACACGACTTTGTGCGAACTGGCTATATTTTGTCACTTCTACCTCTTATTATCTGGCACTGAATCTTAGCGAAAGCATGCGCCAC
>JBOFDD010000121.1:0-7868 GCA_051646645.1 Bacteroidales bacterium
CCGTTAAGTGTTATACGCGGTGCGCCTTTACCAAATCTTGCAGTAAACGTCTTGTTGTGAACCGATGACGATGACTTAACATACAACGATTTTCCCTTAACGTAAATATCTTTTGTATCGTTAATTTCGATGATAGCTACTCCGTCCGCACCATACCAGGTTACTCCGTCATAGCCTGAACCTATTTGGGCGGTACACGATAATGGATCTCCGGCTACACCAGTCGAACTTGTTGTTCCTACAGAACCTCCTGAGCCGGCTGTTGTAAAATTTACCGTATAAGTCCTTATAAACCTCGCCTCATAAGTCTTATTGTTCACAGAAGACGAAGACTTAACATTTAATGTTAACCCGTTATTTGATACATAAACAGCACCGGATATTGCTGAAATAGGTGTCGATGAGCCACTCGAATACCAACCGTCAAACGTATAATCAGTTTTTACCGTCGCCGTAGACGTAATCAAGGTACCATCGGCAGCTCTTGCAGAAGTAGTAGAAACTGATCCACCCGTTTGAGCAGAAAAATTAACCGTGTGATATTTATCTGAAGTCAATTGTGGCACACAACGTACAGTTAACCCGAAACCCTGAGCGATATGCAACGTAGCGGGTGGTAACAGATTACCAGTAAACCACAGCATACCTCCATAGTCTGGTATTGCTTGATAAGGCGTTGAAGACCAGTAGTAACCGAACATTCCGAGTTCCGGATTGCGCACCCCATCATCTGAACGATAGCTTGCCGCAGGAAGGAATTCTCCGAATCCCGAAGCTGCACCATCTCCCAGGTAGTATCCGTTTACACCTTTAAAGTTTGTCCAAGAGGAATGCTCTCCCACAAAAGCCTGATTATCCTCATCTGTCGGTAAACGCCATTTGCCGTTATCGACTGTTCCTCCACTGATTTGTCCCGTTGTCAATCCAACCAAACGACAAGGATCACCCTTACCGGCTTTGATATGCTCCGGCGTTTGTGCTGGGAAAGCATTGCCTACTGACCATGTTTTGTTCCATGAACTAATTTGAGGATTAGACGGATTGAACAAAATATTCGAGGATTGGATACCATCACTGTTATCCCATCCAAGGACAGACCCGAACTGGAAGAAAAGACCGTTATCCAGCGGATCTCTTGTAATCTCAAGCTGTCCGTCTTTAAACGTGATACGTGGTGCACCCCGTTCTTTAAACTTAGCAACATAAGTAGTACCCACAGTATTCAACGTCATTTTTACTGTAAGTGCATTATTATCTACTTCAATATCACCACCCGTTGTAAGCTTCGTATTCAGGTCTTTTTCATCATACCAACCAACGAAAAAGTAGTCTTCGTTAGCTGATGCCTCCGATTTGATAACATCACCCTCTTTACCCTTATGCTCACCGGAAGGCGAAACATATCCGCCTTCTCCTGCAGAAAAACGAACTGCATAGGTTGAAATAACAAGGCTCTTTACGAGGTACGAATACCCGCGAGAAAGTTTTCCTAAAAGAACATCTGTTGAAAGACCGCTGATTTCTCCAATTTTTATCCCGTTTATCTTAAGCTTCGTAGAACCAACCTCACTGGCAAGAAAAACACGCTTGTCACTTGTTACCACTCGCGAGCCCTGAGTAGGGAAATCTATCTTTACTTTATGATTATCAAGCCCAAAAGGCTTCCAGATATTGTATATATCCGATCCGCTATTAATCAGGTTACGTACATTCACAGAGGCAGAATCATACGAATTCACAACAGATGCTTCAAGACCTGTAATAACCTCTCCCGTTGAGCTAATCTCCCATTGTAAACGGGTAAATACAGGTACAAACAACAAATTAGGCAACCTTGTATCTTTCGTGATCTTACCCGTATTAGGTATCATTGTCCAAACAAGACCTCGATCAGATGACTCGTTAAAATCTTCTTTAAGAACTGCGTCGTCTGAGAAATACACACCCTCAGGTGAGCCATCTTTCGACACGCTACCCTGGGAGAGCATGCTTTTAACATTCGGTGCCTCCTTTGAATTATAAGAATAGAATACTACCTTAAATTCCTCCCATGGAGTCAGGTAAATCTTGCCCTCTGAAACGGAAAAAGATTGTGCTTTATATAAAATCGTTTTGTCTCCTTTGATTTTATAGACGATAGCCAGAATCTTTGAACTACCATCCAAAGAAGGTGCTGCTGTTTTTGTCATCTCAGATCCCGGAGCTGCCAACTCAACGGTAGTAACCATGATAAGGCTATCCGTAAGGCGTACCGATTGTGTTGCAGGCAAAACAAAGAGCGAATCCGATCCGGACTTACTCTTCGGGAGGCTCGGTTTTTCCTGTATCCCATCAAACCTAACACGCAAAACCATAAAATCCCCGAACATCGTATTCGGAGAAAACCTCTCCTCCTCTTCATTGGAACAGCTTATCAGCGTCAATGAAAAGAAAAGAATAAGTAAATAGTTGATTAATTTCATCTTTTCTGTGTTTTTTAAACTGTGTTTCTTAACTTTCTTCTTCCTCTGTTCATAAGTAAGTAATAGAAATTTGATATTAAGTAATATCAAATTTCTATTACTTAGAAGCTGTTTTAGAATTTTTAATTTTATATAATAAGCTCAGATCATGCAGTCTTTTATCCTTTTTTGCGCCTTTAATAATAGCACGCTATTAACTGCAAACAGAATATTTCAATTCATCAAAAAATGATGAAAACCCTCAGCATGAAAAAATTTAAAATAGCTTCTTAGGGTTTATCCCCCCCTAAAAACAAAGAACTTAAAGGATCTCTATATCTCCCGTGAAGATCGTCTCTTCCATCCATGCCTCACGGAAACTATCCTCACTATCTCCGGGTCCTACCGGAATAGAACCAGCAATCGCCTGCTCAAGCTCCAACTCCTCTAACACAATGAGTGGAGATACGTACTTTTCTTTTTGCATATTTTATTTTATTTAACAGACATAATATCAGAGCTCATCCCGGCTATTAGATACGTAGTGAATTGTTTAATTCTTATAATCTCTCTTACTGTTGATTAATCAATACAGCGCGACTCATCGCAGGATCATTGTAAAACATATCATCTACCCCACCCATAGAGTGAACAGAAAGAATCGAAGCAGGAACATGAAACTCATGTACAAGACAGTCATAAACAGCTTGGGCACGCGCACGGCTTAAACGCTCATTAATAGCATCCGTCCCGGTACTGCGATCCGCAAATCCCGTAATTGTATAGTGGCGGTCCTGATTATTTTTAAGAGAATTCGAATAAAAACCGAGAGTCACCCTTGCATCTTTCGATAGAGTACTCTTTCCCAGTTCGAACACGATAAGTTGTCTTGGAACAATAACATCCCTTTTAAATATAGTATCCGTTGTATGCACGGTTTCTTTCTGAACAGGAACAACGACAGGAGCCGGTCTTTTTTTCTTTTTCAAAGAATCATTTTCCAGGGCAAGAGCCGCTTTTCGCTTCTCTGCCGCGCTAAGCTTCGCGCTAACAGCGTTCAGTTCATCATCATAATGATAGGTAAGCACCTTATTTTGGGCACGTTTCCATCCACGCTGTTTAAACTTATAAGTAACTCCAACACTACCAGATAGAAGCGCCTCTTTTTTTCGACCTCCCATTTCGCCATCAAAGGCATCGTTCACCAGAGTCGATCGAAGGTCAAGATTCAGGTCAAAGGCAGAGCTCAGGCGGAAGGCACTCATAAAACCGAATGTCATCCCGAATTCTTTTTTTCTCGGGGTATCCGTTATATGTAACAAGCCAACACCCACATAAGGAACGGCAGAATACACCCTCTTCGGGTTATATCCGTAGCACAGATAAGAAAGATCTATCAGCGCATCAAACTGGAGATGCCCGTAATGAAATTTCTGATAATCAATAAATACGTCCTTAGCGTCAACAGGCTTACCCGTAGAGTAAGACCCATTCTGAGTAGCACCTTTCAGCACATTTCCGCTGTACAAGGCACGAACTCCGAAGCCAGGATTAAACCATTTTCCGAATCCGATCTCAAGGAGAGGAGTGGCACGCTCACCAAGCGACAACTGTTTGTTATGGTCACCGATATACATCTGACCACCTATGCCTGTTGTAATAAAAAAGTTATCACGGAAACGATTCTGAAGAACCGCATATTTATTTACGTTTTCCTCAATCTTCACCTCAGGAGCTTTTGACTGAGCAAAAGCGCCCGCTGAGAATACTGTCAGTAGCGAGATGAATAGTAACTTTCGCATATCTTTGTTTTCTTTTATTTATAATAATACGGCTTAGAAGCTGTTTAGGATTTTTGATTATATATTAAGTAATAGAACGAATTTATTGCTCTGTTTTTAGTGATAATACGATTATTACAACATCGCAGTAAATTATTGATATTACTTACTTAGTCCTTCAGCATGCCAAAAGTCAAAACAGCTTCTTAATTTAAGAGGCGATAAATCAGGAACTTGCCCTAACGCCCCTATTTTTCAGTCCGGCATCCCCATTTGCGGGGATACAGGAGATCACTGACACTGGTTTATAAGAAGCCTCAGAACAGCCACCTATTGTCGAACACAGCGAACAGAGAAACCACGAGACTGAGTATATTTATAAGTTGCACTCACCGATGAGTTGTTAAAGTTCAGAGATGATCCGGCTTTATTACCCTCCGGAGTATCGGAAGTATAGGTCCCGTACACACCCTGATTATAAAGATCACCGTTTGAAGGATAGCGGTAACCGGAAGCAGGGAGGAATTCTCCGCCTCCCGAAGAAGCACCCGCACCAAAGAAACGACCTTTTACACCATCGATTGAGCGAAAGGAAGAACGATCCGCTACATAAGCCATATTCTCCTCTTTCGTTGGCATACGCCACTGACCATTATCCGGAGCACGTCGTTGAGCAACCTCGCTGCGAATCTCAGCAGAAGTATATCCGACAAGGCGACAAGGATCACCCTTACCGGCTTTAATATTTTCCGCCGTGTGTGCTGGGTAAAAATCCCCAACCGACCACGATCCGTTCCATCTCTCAGAGCGGATATCCGACGGATTAAAGTCAGTTTTCGGAGCACCGCTCGTAGACCAGGCGATAATTGAGCCAAACTGGAAGAAAGCACCATAAGTTCTATGATCCTTTGAAAGTTTCAGAGTAGCATTCTCACCTGAGCCCGATACATAAATACAAGGAGAGGACAGACCCGGCGAAGGTTTAACGACAGGACGAGGAACAGCACCAGTAGGAAGCGGCTGATTATTCTTATATTCTGCAACCTCAGATACAACTTCAGGCGCAGCTTTCAGGCGTGCATTTTCAGCTTCAAGAGAAGCGATATCCCCCTCCGTTTGCGTCAGTTTACCTTTCGCCTGATCCGTTTCATTCTCATAGCGATAGATATAAGATTTATTTTGTACCCTGTTCCAGCCACGCTGTTTGAACTTATAGGTAACACCTATAGTACCAGAGATAATATGTTCATTCCTACGGCTACCTCTCTCACCATCAAATCCGTCATTTACCGAAGTCGAGCGAATATCCAGATTCAGGTCAAATGCAGGAGAAAGGCGGAAGGTATTAAGAAAACCAACAGTTGCACCAAAGTCACTACGGTTCGGGCGGTCCCAGATTTGAAGAAATCCGACACCAACGTAAGGCACGGCAGAATAAACACGATCTCTTTTATACCCACAAAACATATTTGTCAGGTTAAAGAGCACATCCCCCTGGAAGTGGCCATAGCTAAACTTCTGATAAGACAAACCCTTCTCAGCGTCAAAGATCTTCCCTGTAGAATAGTTCCCCTCATGCGTTAAACCCTTCAGATTATTTCCGCTATACATTACGCGCAAACCGATAGAAGGAGAGAACCACTTACCGAATCCCAGCTCAAAGGCAGGAGAAAGGCGATCGACACCCGGAAGATGATTATTATAATTACCCAGATACATTTGAGTACCTATACCGGAAGTAATAAAAAAGTTATCACGAAAACGGTTCAGTACAACCGTATTCTTTCCGCCACTTTCCTGAATCTTCACCTCCGGTGCACTTGTCTGAGCAAATACGCCTCCTGAGAAAAGAGTCAGAGCAGACATCAATATTAATCTACGCATATTCTTGATTGTTAATTGTTTATTGTTTAGTTTTTAGTTAGTTTAGTAGGATTAAGTAAATTCTTTCAATTACTTATTTAATACTCTCTACCAGATTCCTCACTGCTTTACTCGTTTCGGGTTTCATTTCAATTTCTATCAGAGCGCCCGTACGCAGGTTCGGAAAAATATGCTTTTTCATATCAAACCAGACAGTTCCACCATCAAGTTCCATCAGTTCTTTTATACGAGAGGTACCATCTATAACCGCCTCCGGGACATTATCAATAATATAGATGACCTCATCTCTGTAGTCAAAGTCCGATACAGACAGGTATTCACGAAGCATAGGCCAGTTACGGCCAGCACCCTCTGCGGCTACTTTTTCTTCGCCAACATTGCGAAAACGCGTCAGCAGATATGTTCTCAGGCTGTACGCACGATTAACCGACAGCCAGTTATTAAGCTCATAGCTACCCTCAGGAGAGGCATAACCACGGATATGGATAGATTCAATAAAAGGTTCTACCGAAGGAGAAAACAACCTGTCAAGCTTAAGGAGCGTCGTCTTATTGTTCATAAACAGAGGATCAATATCTGTTTTTAGTTCCTCAAACTTCACCGAAAAATTCATCACCTGTCCATTAGCCGATAAGGAAGAAAGATGCAAAAAAATCACGGTTAGGAACGAAACCACCCATTTTTCTTTGTTTTTAAATATAATCATAATATTCTTATTGATTTAAATTTAAGTGATAGAAAGAATTTACCGTTACATTTTTCGAGATAATCTTACCTTTGATGCATATGTAAAATGCCTCGGTAAATTAGTGATATTACTTAGATATAACAGTAATTTTTTGATATTACTTAATACTCATATAGAGCATCTGAAGATGGCAATGTAACATAAAAAAAACAATTATTTTTACAACTCCTATATTTTTAAGCGGACGGCGGTCATTTTTCTGCAAGGATCGGTTCAAATACAACACAACAGTAAAAAAATCCGAAACTGCTTCTAAGAAGCTGTTTCGGATTTTTTGAATTATTTTATGAGACTCAGATCATGCAGCCTTTAGTTCATTTTTTCGCCTTTGAATTATGATTTCGTATTCAAATTCATCAAAAATGTCTCAGTAAATTTTGATATTACTTAAAAGACTCAGCATGAAAAAAAATTCAAAACGACTTCTTTAAAAAATAGAAACCTGTTAAGGTATCAAATTTATTTTTGCCAGTCCCATGAGCCAATAGGCTTTATCTCGTATTCACCCACACGACCTAAGCGAGTCACTTTAAAATAATAATGTAGCGAAAAAACGTCACCATTAATTTCCTCGAGTTTTTTTGTATCGATTTTAGAAACGATCTTATCAAAAATCTTTTTTGCTTTTTCATCAGCATCTTCAACCGATTTAGAGTCAATAGACATCATTCCGTCAGCCGGCATACCGATCGTTTTCAGGTAATCATTATACTTTTTTGTTGTTTCAGAGCCCTCATTCATATTCCCAATACTACCTTTGATCTCGTAATAATGGCTATCATCCTCGTCGCACGAACTAAATCCAAGCACTGCGATAAGACACACAATAAGAAATTTAAAACTTTTCATATATTAATAGAATTTTAGTGAGTTATCTAAACTAAGTAATAGAAAGAATTTACTGTTACATTTTTCGAAACGCGGATTTAGCGGGCTAAATCAAGGAGAGAAAAATACAAACAGTCCTAAAAGTATCCGAAATCTTACCTTTGATGCATATTTAAAATCCTAAAA
>JBOFDD010000122.1:0-2275 GCA_051646645.1 Bacteroidales bacterium
ACTACAGAGCATCTTAAAAGGCTCTATTAAGAGAGAAATGAGGGTAAATACTGTTTATTTCAAGAATTATAGCCAATCTGCATAATTTTATTAAAAAAAGGAGGGTGTGTCAGAAATCGTATTGATTTGACACACCCCCCTTTTTTTAAAGGGATGTGCTCAGGATGAGATTCGAACTCACACAGGAATACTCCCACTACCCCCTCAAAGTAGCGTGTCTACCAATTCCACCACCTGAGCTTAAACGAGAGCGGAAGACGGGACTCGAACCCGCGACCCTAACCTTGGCAAGGTTATGCTCTACCAACTGAGCTACTTCCGCGTTGTGATTACGTGTGCAAAGGTAGAGCTATTTTCTAAATCTGCAAACTTCCCGACTTCTTTTTTTGCCTTAAATTTATTATGATTAAGACTGTTTCGCACTAAACTTTTAAGAGTCAGGAAAATAAAATCACAACATCCGCATACAAAAAAATCATAATTTAAAGAGTTGGCTGAATTAAAACAAAAAGAATTTCTTAGGTATGAGCAAATAAAAACTTTACTTTTGTAATTCTTAAACTTAATTCATAACCTGACGTTATTTTTATAAGATCAACATTCATTATTCATGAAACAAACAAAAATATCATCCTCCGTATCTGAGAAAGCTTTTCTGCTCTCTCTCCTATGCGTTTTCTTCCTGTTTACAGGATGTAATAAGCAACAAGCTGTTGCACCGGACCCAAGTTTCAGTGCTTATATAAGTGCTTACACAAGCGGTCTGATTGCTAACGAATCGCCTATCCACATCATTCTTGCGAACGATCTGGCGGAGATCAGTATGGACGAGAAGCAGGCGGCGAAGTTGTTCTCGTTTTCTCCATCCATCTCTGGAAAAGCGATGTGGAAATCGTCCCGCGAGATTGTTTTTATCCCCGATTCGGGTAGTATGAAACAGGGAACTCTCTATAATGCAAAATTCGATCTTGGCAAAGTTATGGATGTAGATAAAGAGCATAAATCGTTTCCTTTCTCTTTTCAGATTATCGAACAAAACTATAGTATTGAGACAAACGGTTATATCCAGATCGGGAATAACCCGGAATGGAATGCACTGACAGGAGAGATTCTGCTGGCTGACAAGGTCAATCCGGCGCTCGTCACTAAGATGCTTACTGCCCAAATCAACAACAATTCACTGAAAATAGCAGTAACACAGGGCATATCTGCCAGACAATACACCTTTACGATAGACAGTATCAGACGGACTGCCAATGATGAAATTCTGGAGATAAAAGCAAACGGAAAGACTATTGGAGCTAAAAAACGATGGGAAAAGAAAATTGAAATCCCTGCTCTGGATAAGTTCAAGGTTCTTTCGTGTCGCTATGTACAGGCGGAGAATAGTTATATCGAACTGTTCTTTTCCGACGCATTAAGTCCTATGCAGAAACTGAGTGACTATATCTACCTTTCGGGTATTTCGAATACCGTTTTACAACATGAGAAAAATCGTGTGCGTATCTATTTTCAGCCAAACTCCAATATCACATCTGTGAATGTAAACATCGGAAAAGGGCTGTTAAATCAGGACAATAAAGCATTGTCTTCGGGTAAAACCATCACACTGAATATTACTTCGCAAAATCCGCGTGTAGCATTGCTGAATAAAGGTAATATTATGCCGAACAGCAACAAGGTGATATTCCCTTTTAAAGCGATCAATCTGCGCAGTGTTTCGCTTTCGGTAATCAAGATATATGAAAATAACATCCTTCGGTTTCTGCAGTCGAACACGTTTGACGGTACGAATGATTTAAGATCGGCAGGACGAATTGTATATCGCAAGAAGATTAATCTTTCGGGTGACAATGCACTGGATCTTTCGCGCTGGAATGATTTCTCGGTAGATCTGAGTCCGCTTGTAAAAAAAGATCCGGGGGCCATGTACCGTGTTGTTCTGACTTTTGACAGAAGCGATGCTATATTGCCTTGCAATCAGTCAGAGAACGATTATGACGGACAGCTCACAAAGCTTTCGGCTGAAAGTGGTATTACAGAAGCCGATGAAGAGTACTGGGATACTCCATACGGATATTACTCGCCTGTTGAATACAACTGGAGTGAATACGTATGGGAAGACCGCAACAATCCATGCACGGCTACTTACTATATGAATAATGACATTTTTGCGGGTTGCAACATTCTGGCTTCCAATCTGGGCATTATCGCTGAAGGCGGGTCGGGTAAAAGCTACTCCGTAATCGTAAATAATATTCTAACCACACTGCCT
>JBOFDD010000123.1:0-2672 GCA_051646645.1 Bacteroidales bacterium
ATTCTCAAGTTCCTGGAAAACAATCTCAACAGGAATTACTGATTCGTATTTTTTTACGATTTTATCTTTAAAATCTTGTTCAAAGCTATGGCGAATAACGAAAACAACTTTTCCAAATCCTGCTCTTACCGCATCGTAAATAGAATAGTCCATAATCGTTTCACCGTGAGGTCCCAAACCATCTAACTGTTTCAATCCCCCATAACGGCTACCCATACCGGCAGCCAAAACAAATAATGTTGGTTTCATAGATCTATATAGATTAAAATGAATGAGCCACAAATGTAATAAAATAATTACAAGATGAAAGCAAAAAAGCCCTCCATCGTGCTGATGAAGGGCTTTTATATTTAATTATCGGATGATTACTTTTTCTGTTTGAACTCCACTCGCAGTGGTAACTCTCACAATATAAATACCTTTATTCAATCCGAATGAAGCAGCTCCTGATGTAATAGCTTTTGAAAGGACTCTTGTTCCGTTCGTTGCAAAAACATCTACATTCGCTGATTCTTCAATATTCGCAATATGAAGTTTACCGTCCTTGCCATAAACAAGCGCCTGGTCTTCTTTTACCGAAGGATTAGAAACTGCTGTAGCATCTTCAAGCTGAACATTACGAACAGCATAATTTGCAGGTGCTCCACTTCCATCGAAAATCATCATTACCAGATTTAATCCGCGTGACGCAAAATCTGACATATTGATTTCTTGAGAACAGCGACCCCAATCACCGGTTACTGTAGGATTTATCTCATAATTTTTACCTTCCATACCCATAACTGCATTCATAAACGTCTGAGCATTCATGCGTTTATCTTCACCTTCAGTTACAAGCAACATCATTGGTGCTCCTGATTCAGAAAGATAATCAAATGACAATTTCACTTTCTGAGTTCCTGCCGGTACATTTAGGAACGGAACCATTAAAGCGTGAATTGGAACATTATCAGTAGTAACAAATGTTCCATCAATATCAGGCAGATAAGACCAGTATGATGGATAAACAAATGTTGGGTTTAGATTTTCATCGAGAAGAACAGACATTGCATTCCAACCATGAGGCTCATTTATACCTGTCCAATCTGTATTCAACGATTGATCTACCCATGGAAGCGAATTAATAGTTTCCCAAGGAGTCATTTCCGGCAATGGAGGCAATCCAGACTCAGCTGCTTTCACTGTCAGATCTCTGGTTTCAGCTGCAATCATCGGATAGTTTGTACTGCGAAGTCTTACTTTGTAGCTTCCTTCTGCTGTATTAGCAGGAATAGTCAACTGAAGATCTCCTGTAGCATCTGTAACTTTTGATCCAAGAACAACTGGATTATCAAAATTACCTGCTGCATCTGACATTTCTGCGATAACGCTGTTAGCACCTACATTTGTATTATACGGAGACATTGTTCCTGTAAGAGTAAACGGAAGTGTCAATGTAGCCACTGCTTCTGCCGAAGCTGCCGATAGTTGACCTATAGTCAGCTCCGGTTTATAAACCAATAAGATATCGTCTACGTATACTTCATCAGAAGTTGTTCCAACTCCCGGAGTCATATTTGTTGTAAACGACAACAGCATATATTTTGCTGTTTTACCGTTTACTGCATATGTATTATAATCGAAAGGTATACTTACACGTTTCCAGTCTGTAGCAGGATAGTTTAATTCGGCTTTTGCTACAATCTGTGCATTGTTTGTATCATCAGTTGATGGGTCTTTAAAATCGCTGTCATCATGAAGAATTGCAGCAATACGCGCATTATGCGAAGCATTCGCATTAATGTATTTCACCCATACAGTCAATGAATCCGGACGTCCAGTCATTACTTGAGAGAAGTTACTATCTGCTCTTTTAGTAAAATTATAGTTCTTTGAATCTGTAGCAGTTGTTGATCCAGCATTGATCTGACCTAATGTCATATTTCCATTAGCGATAATTCCCAATATACTTTTTGCTTTAATTAGCGCAGACTGAGCTCCCTGACTATTAGGTCTAACCACTGATGATACAATTAGCTGATCACCATTTTTACCTGAATTTGTCAACCATGTACCATTCATAGTCGGAAAAGAGTTCCAACCGGCTGGCTCCGTCCAGGTTTTACCCGAGACAGGTGTTTCCCAAGCTCCCTCAAAAGTTGAATTTTTCAATTGCGGTCCTCCATCGGACGCCATCAGAAGCGCACTTGCACTACACAGTGAAAGTGTTGCCATCATTAAACTTCTTTTTTTCATTTAATAAAGGATTAATTAAGTAAGTACCTAACGAATAACCGCGAAAATACCCCTGTTTAAATTGTAAGTTCTTTGGCTCGTTATGGTGTTTTTTAGTGGTTTAGAAATTAACGAAAATCATCAAATTCGCAGCAAATGTATATTATTTTCCAAATATATCACTAAAGATTACGCAAAACATTATTTTAAAATATTATTTATATAATTTGACTTACAACAAGAAAAAACAGCACAAACCCTTTAATTAAAGGTTGTTTGTGCTGTTACTTATTAGCTTACCCGTTGGCGGAATTAAAATGATAATAAAATGGCTCTTAAAAAGTTGCGCATATTACTGAAATATAGTATATTAAAGGCATCTAATCTTTTAATACTCAATCAGCGTATGCACAACTTATATGTAATATTCGGTAAATATCTGGAAATATGCAAGCAAT
>JBOFDD010000124.1:0-3371 GCA_051646645.1 Bacteroidales bacterium
ATAGCCATTTCCGTTAATCCTGCATATCCAACTATTGATTATTAGCGATTAATAAATACAAACTATTATCAACAGAATTAACAATGCGGTATTACAGCCTGTATATCTGCAGTTTAGTGATGTGAGAAACTTTAGTAAAATAACAACATTAACAGAGCAATTGTTTTAGATTCGAAAAAAACAGAAATACAACCGATATCTGTTTCTGCATGCAAAATGCAATTGAATATGTGTCTGTATTTTTATTATCAAAAAGTATAACCTGATTCCTTTGTTCTATACAAATTGATATATCTAATGACCCTCACGTGGTTTAGATATAATTTTGTATATTCAGAAAGATTTGTTTAAATCCTTGCAGCGCAAAAATAACCAAAAATATTATTCCGATATTATAGGGCGCTATTTATAACTTTCTTTCGTAAAGTTCTTTCCCGTATAGAATTAGTAAAATATGCACTACGTCTTTTGAATGAAAACTACCTTTTTTGAAGAGACCTTTTTTGAATGAATTTGGCTGGTGGGCTTTCAGAAGGAAATCTTTTGAAGCTGTTTCTAAATTTTTTAAGCCATGTGTTTTAGTCAATTTTATTGACGGGTTTGATTTTTTTTATTTATTTCACGGTCGGGAATAGAATGGCTCCGTCTGATATGCTTAAGTATATAGCAAAAAAAAGCGGTAATCATCCGAAGATAATCACCGCTTAAAAATGTGACCCGTACAGGACTCAAACCTGTGACCTGCAGAACCGGAATCTGCCGTTCTATTCAACTAAACTAACGGGCCATTTTGTGCAATTGCAATGCAAATATAAACAAACTATTGAAAAATAAAAGAAACGATGGAGGTAAAAATTGAGAGCACATGGAAGAGTGTGCTTGGGGAGGAGTTTTCGAAGCCTTATTTTGAGCAACTTACACAGTTTGTGAAGAGTGAGTATACTACGAAAAATATTTTCCCAAAGGGGTCGGATATATTCAGGGCGTTTGATTTAACTCCATTTGATCAGGTTAAAGTTGTGATCTTAGGGCAGGATCCGTATCACGAACCAAATCAGGCTCACGGACTTTGCTTTTCGGTGCAGGACGGAATAAAATT
Organism: Bacteroidales bacterium; assembly: GCA_051646645.1. Classification (GTDB taxonomy): domain Bacteria; phylum Bacteroidota; class Bacteroidia; order Bacteroidales; family UBA7332; genus UBA7332. The sequence continues at coordinate 1,100 of JBOFDD010000124.1, forward strand.
TCCACCTTCACTTCAAAATATATTTAAAGAGTTATCTGCTGAAAGTGATTTTCAGATCCCGGCAAGCGGTAATCTGACAAAATGGGCAGAACAGGGCGTGTTGTTGCTAAATGCAACGCTCACGGTTGAAGCTCATAAAGCGGGATCGCATCAGAATAAAGGATGGGAGCAATTTACCGATGCGGTTATTCATAAGCTTGCAGAGAGTCGTGAAGGGATTGTATTTATTCTTTGGGGAGCTTATGCTCAGCGCAAAGGTGCATTTATAGATTCTTCCAGACACTGTATTCTTAAATCTGCGCATCCGTCGCCATTGTCTGCTTACAGAGGCTTTTTCGGGAATAATCATTTTGGGAAAGCAAATGAATATTTGACTCAAAGAGGAAGTCAGCCGGTAGACTGGCAATTATAAAACCGAATTATCACTTTTAATAAGTAACAGGGATGAATTTATTCAAGCGGATAATTAAAACAGGAAGAATTGGTTATACTTATTCTTTTGTCAGCATGTTAGGTGTTTTTCTTGTGCCTGACTTTGTGCCAAAAGAAAAGGTGGAGTACAGTTTGCCGATGGACTTACCAGTCTATTTATCTGGTAGCTTTGGTGAGCTTCGGAGTAATCACTTTCATGGAGGCCTTGATTTTCGTACAGAAGGACGTACAGGGATACCGGTAAATTCTGTTGCCGACGGTTATGTGTCGCATGTGCAGATCTCTTTGTATGGAGGAGGAAACGTTTTGTTTGTAAAGCATCCCGACGGATTGACTTCTGTTTATATGCACCTGGATCGCTTTGTTCCTGACATTACGCATAAAGTAGAGGAAGCTCAATATGCAGAAGAAAAGTATACGCTGGATTATTCATTCAAACCGGATGAGATTCCGGTAACAAGAGGGCAACAAATTGCTTTTTCAGGAAATACAGGTAGTTCGGGTGGACCTCACCTGCATATGGAGTTGGTCGACTACGACGCAGATGAACGTATTAACCCGTTGCTTTTCTACGGAGAACATTTGAAAGATTCGCGCTCACCGTTGGTTCAGGGTATTACTCTTTATGAGCCGGGTGTCTCTTTTTATGATAAAGAAACATCACGTCGTAACTTTGGTGTAGCCGGCGGACAAGGGAAGTACCGGATTCCGGGGGTAATCAATGCCTGGGGTAAAATCGGATTCGGAGTGAGAGCTGATGATGTGAAAGACGATGTACACTTTAAGTATGGAGTACGTGATATTGCTTTATATGTTGATAGCAGTGAAGTGTTTTTTAGCCGTCTGGACAGTCTTGAAGTTTCTAAGGGACGAAATTTTAATTTCTACATTGATTATCCGCAATGGCGAAAAAACCGGACATTTACAGTTAAGTCGTTTGCAGATCCGGGTGCAGAACTAAGAGCCTATCGCTCAATGAATGCAGACAGAGGATATGTCAATATCAATGAAGAAAGACCCTATAAGTTCAGATATGAACTAACTGATTTTCATGGTAACAGATCGGTAATTGATTTTACTGTAAACGGTAAGAGATCCGATGTTCGCCCGCTTCCGAAAGATTTTCTTCCGGGTGCTGAATGGATAAAATATGATAAAGATGTGGTGATTCAGGAGAAAGATATTCGTATAGAGTATCCTAAAGGGGTATTACCGGATAATCTGCGTAAGTCGGTTGTACGAAGAGATTCCGCAAAATATTGCTCGCCTGTTTATCAGATTCAGGATGAAAATGTACCTTTGAACAGTTATATACCCCTTTCCATTCAGTTGAATGGATATTCTCTGTTTGATCCGGGCAAGTTCTATATAGGAAAAGTGGAAGGGGAAAGGCTTTCAGCTTTGCCCACAACTTATAAAGATGGATGGCACCGGACCCGTATCCGCGAGTTTGGTTCCTATGCATTGGGAATTGATACAATAGCCCCTCGCATAGTTCCTTTGAATGAGAACAGATGGGGAAATCACGGACGGATTACAGTTTCTGCTTCAGATGCACACTCCGGACTTGTTTCAGTTAAAGCTTATGTAGACGGTAAGTTTGTTTTACTTGTTCCCTCCAGGGGGGCTTCGTGGTCATATCGCCTGAACCGGCGCGATGTACAGAAAGGTAAAAGACATAAGTTAGAGGTGATTGCCGTAGACGGATGCGGAAATAAACGAACGATAAATAAAGAATTTTACTGGTAAAAATACTATAGAACACAAACGATCTTATAATGAAGAAAATTATTTTGACCATGAGTTGCCTGGTGGCACTCTCAGCTATGGAAATCATGGC
>JBOFDD010000125.1:0-5594 GCA_051646645.1 Bacteroidales bacterium
GATGCACAGGGAAACGGGGCTTACTTTGAGGTGAATAACTTTACGTATAAAAAATATGATGTGAATGATCCTTCGGTAGCTCCGGATGGTTATCTGGTACGGACTAACTATTCTTATTCCGGAAGGAAAAATCAGGGTCTGGGATATATCCGGCATGAAAATGCAATGGAGCAGATCGGAGAGGGCGAAAAGAAGTTTACGCCTGAATTCTTTTATGCGGATCTGGGTCGAACCTTTTATCATAGTTTGTTGAAAAAGAATTACACGAAGGACAGGGAGGGCGAGACTTGGGTGGTTGATCAGGATTTTATACCCCGTTCAAGTACTTCGTCGGCAATGGTGGTACAGGGTGTGAAGCCGGGAGATGATCCGCAGAAGAGTATTCTCTGGACGGTGCTTGGATATCCGCCTGCAACTCCGGTGTATCCGGTTTTGATGTATTATCCTGAATTGTTGCCTGAATCGCTTACGGGTAGAGGTGAAAGCAATACTGCTCCGGTATGTGATACGGCATTACGTCTGAAGAAGCATATTTTCCCGATTGAAAGAGGGAGCGGGCCGAAATATATAGCTCTGGATGCACTCTATCCGGAATCAGGTAAGGGTGTGGCTGCTCAGATAGCAGATATGGACAAGGGGATAAGAGAACGATTCTCTTCGTTCGTGAATCCGAAACCGGGAAGGAAATCGAATCCATCGAAAGAAGATGTTCGTTTGTCTTATAAGCAGACGGATGATTATCTGAAAACGGTTTATGATGCTGTTGTTCCGAACTGATCGAGCGTAGTCTGGATGGATTTATAAAACAGACTTACGTGGTGACCGTCAACAAATCCGTGGTGCAGGGATACGGCAACCGGCATGATCAGTTGCCCGTCGTGACGAATGGCTTTACCTGCGTTGATCAGTGGATAGTCTGAGCCATGGGATGCCATCTGTGTAGTAGTGATGGATGTGAAATACAGATCAGGAGTAGCACTAACGAGGATAACACCAAGTTTGTCTGCTTCTGATGTGTTGTTTTCGGCTGCATAGGGATCACCATCTTTCGGAATGGAATTGATTATCTCCCGTGCCTGAGCATGAAAAAGTTCAAAGTCGGGATTCCAGGTAATGCGCACGGTAAAGAACTTACCATCGTTGTTAATCTTTACAGGAGCAAACAGATCTACCTCGTTGTAGAGATAAACCGAATCGCCTTGTATGCGGTAACGAAACTCTTTGATTTCGTTTACGGCTTTAAGAATAGCGTACACGTATGTAAGAAAAAAGGAGTGACCTGTTTCTTTTGCCCATAGCTTAGCCCTTTCGCAATTTACTTCGGAAGTAACTGAATAAGTGGGGTTAAGGAAGGTTTTGAAAAAGTTATAATTGTCTTTTCGTTCCCAGTTGCCGAGATCAATTTTTATTCTGTTTTGCATAGCTGAAACATGTTGAATGATACACAAAGTTAATAAAGTAGGGAGATAAAAAAAACTGCGATAAGAGTACTTACCGCAGTTTAGATTTTATTTAGTCCTTTTTTGTATCTAATTTTTCGAAAACATACCAGTAAAGGATACCAACGAACAACGCTCCGCCGACAATATTACCCAATGTAGCCGGAATAAGGTTTTTGACAACCATATCGGTAACAGAGATATCAGCACCTTCGAAAATCGCCATAGGGATAAAGAACATATTGGCAATGCTGTGTTCGTAACCGATAGCCACAAATGTCATTACAGGCCACCAGATTCCGATGATTTTACCGAATGTATCTTTGGCAGACATTCCAAGCCACATAGCCAGACAAACCAGCCAGTTGGCTCCGATTCCTTTGAAGAATGTAACCAGGAATGTGTTGGACGTTTTCATTGTGGCAAGCTGAATGGTTGCACTCTGCCATGGATCGTAATGCAGAATGTGTGTGATATAAACCAGGAAATATCCGAAGAACAAAGCTCCGATGAAATTTCCAATCCACACAAGCGTCCAGTTTTTGAATGCAACTTTCCACGGCTGACGTCCGCTCATTGTATTTGGCATGAAGTACGCACAGTTACCGGTGAACAGTTCGGCTCCGGCAAGAACTACCATCATTAGTCCGACAGGGAATGCAGCTCCCATAAGAAACTTTTGTAGTCCGGGGTTATTGGCAGATATTTCAGGAAATCCGTATCCGATAAGAATAGCGAGCAATCCGCCCATAGAGATGTATACTCCGGCGAGGAAGCTCATAACCATTGTTTTACGGAATCCGTAATTTCCTTTGTCAATAGCAGACTTGGCTGCATAGCTTACAATTTCTTTTGGAGAAAGAAGACTCATAGGTGATAATGATATAAATATGAAATGTAATTTATTTTTATAGACGACAACACCCGGCTAAATGTCTGTAAGGATATTTAGTCGGGTGTTTTTATAGGTTGAGATTAACAGGCTTATGTTTATTCTTTTTCGCCGTAAGCTAAGTCGCCGGCATCTCCCAGTCCGGGAATGATATAGGAATGTTCATCAATTTCAGGATCGATAGCACCAACCCAAAGAGTAACATTCTGATGTTTAATAACTTTCTGAAGATAATCAACAGCTTGCTGACTAGCGATGATGGCTGCAAGATAGATGTGCTCAGGGTTTCCTTTAGTAAGAAGGGCTCCAAGAGCAAGCTCCATAGAACTGCCTGTAGCAAGCATCGGGTCTGTAACGATAAGTGTTTTACCATCGATACGCGGAGAGGCAATATATTCGATGTTGATGTCGAATTTAAGCGCGTCTTTGTACTTGCGGTAAGCTGAAACGAAAGCATTTTCTGCTTTATCCAGATAGCTTAGGAATCCTTGGTGGAAAGGAAGCCCGGCACGTAGAATAGTTCCGATAACGATTTTGTTGTCGGCTGTGCTAACCGGAGCAATACCAAGCGGAGTTTGTACCTCTTTGATGCTATAATCAAGCGTTTTACTGATCTCGTATGCCATAACTTCACCGATGCGTTCGATGTTGCGACGGAAGCGAAGGCTGTCATGTTGAACATTAACATCTCTTATTTCAGCAATGAAACGATTTAACTCTGAATTATGCTCAGCAAGATTATATACTTTCATTATATTGTTTTGTTTATATGGTAAAAATCGGGCAAATTTACGAAATTAGCATGGTAAGTTCAAGATATGAAATGTATAAAAATGCTTATAATGTAAAAAAAGGAAGATACGCACTGTATCCTCCTTCTTTTTCTTAATGTTCTTCGAGATTGTTTACAGTGATTACCGAAAACTGAATTTTAGCAGGGCAACATCCTGCACTGCTAACTTCTTTACTTATATCCAGATGACAAATGTTGGCATCGGGATAGTCTTCGGCAAGCGCTTCGGCTAACACACGGGCTGAATAGGGCCGATGTTGAAGAAAATCTTCGATATTTACCTGAGACGGATCATATTTAATACCGTATCTTTCTATAATTTGTTCTTTCAGTATAGGTTTGACTTTACACCATTCGTTTATCAGGTGGCGCTTGAGGTTGGGTTCTGTCATAATATGAAACCCTGACTCATAGTCACATAAGTAAAAAAGGTGAGGGCAATGACTTTCGACGAGAAGAGGTGTTTCACTCTCAAAATCAAAATTAGCATTAGGAAGCGTATTCTTAATAAGAACAGTGCCGCAGAAAGGGCATCTCACTTCGAGAATATATTCGAAGTCGTTGTTCTTTGACTCGGAATAATAGGTTTGAGGAAGAATTTGAACAGCCATACGATATTAATTTATAGGTTTCTTTTTTTTAAACAAATAAAAAACGTATTTCGTTCATTACTATCTTATTCCTCTTTTATTCCTTCTACTCCTAATCCGAATAATGCGAAATCATAGATGCAGGGATCATCGGGACGGAGCTGTCTGAGCTTGTCAGTGATGGCAAGTGCCGTCTTCATATTGTCTGTCGCAGGGATATCTTTCCATATATTTCTGGAGGTTCGTCCCACATGAACATCAAGCGGAATAATGAGTTCGGAGGGACTTACATTCTGCCAGATACCCGTATCCACAATTCCATCGTTGCGTACCATCCATCGTAAGAACAGATTAGTGCGTTTGCAGGGACTTTTTCCGGCAGGCGATGCGATATGACGTGATTGCATAAGTGAGGCAAGTTCAGTAAGCCCGCCGGTCACAGATGGTTCGAAAAGTACCTCCAGTGAGTTTTCGGATTTATAGAAGTCGTATAGCGATTTAGAAATCTGATACAGATCGCGTTCAAAAAATGTGCGATGGAGATTCGTATCTGAATCTTTCATTGCGGTCCATTCGCGATTCATAATAAAATCGTAGGGAGAATGGTTCATCCGCTCAAGTATCCGGTTGGCATTACGCAGAATCATTTCACGTTTACCCCACGAAATGACAGAGGTGATTAATCCGGCTATCTCAACGTCTCTCTGATCTGTAAATCGTTTAGGAAACTGAACAGGGTCGTTATCAGCAAAGCTGCTCACATTGTATTTCAAAGCAAGCTGATCGAGCCGGTTCTTAAGGTGTTTATCCATTTTGCTGTACTTTTTTTGAAGCGATAATAGCACTTTTTGCTAAATAATCCGAGTCATTGGCGTAAATATAAAGCACAGATCCGTTTTTAATTACATCAATAATCTCTTTGCTTACGGATTGCGGAAGTGCAGGGCATCCAAGGCTTCGTCCCAGTCTTCCTGAAGATTTAATCACAGAGGGATTGGCATACGGAGCACCGTGAACTACGATGGCTCTCTCCCGGGCTCTGTCGTTGATTCCTTTCTCAAGACCATCGAGAAGCATTGAGTATCCGTTTTTTCCAATATAGGTTCCACCTGTCAGATAGAATCCAAGCGAACTTTGATAAGATCCGTTTTTGTTGGAAAATCTGGTAGCATAATTCGCTCCGCTGTTACGACCATGCGAAACAACAGTATTGTAAAGTATTTTGCGTTTTTGAAGATCAATTACGAAGAACCTTTCTTCTGTTGATGCTTTTGTGAAATCGATAAATGTAAGCAGATCTTTCTTTTTACCATCAATTAGTTTGTATCCGGTAAGAGCTTGGTTAAATGCAGAGTAGGGTATTTGTCCCTGAAGATTCAGCTCGCTGTAAAGCAATGAATCAGAATCCGCAATAACAGCATCCTGATCAGCAGAGATCAGTGAGTCGCTTTTGATTTCAGATAGAGAATCGGGGGTAGTTGTTGATGGTTTAAAGCTATATCCGATAATAACGAGAGATAAAACTCCTAAAACTAAAGTTAATGCTTTTTTTATCATGTAGTATTAATTAAATTTCTATTCGATAACCGCGACGAGCGCGTAGTCTTTGTCAGCCCAGTCATAAATGTATTCGGCATGCGAAGTGGCATTTCGTACACACATATGAGATCGGGGTGTTGTGCCCAGTGTAGGGCTGTATTCTATCATTCCGGTAGCCGGTAAATTTACCGGAATACCATGAATATATCCTCCTGCAGAGAAACGGGATGCATAAGGGGCATAACCACCTATCTCTTTAGTCCCGTCTTCGTAATATTGCATCTCAATCATTTTATCCTGAACGACAAATAATCCCAGCGGGGTGTTTTTTTTGTATGGCG
>JBOFDD010000126.1:0-4920 GCA_051646645.1 Bacteroidales bacterium
CAAACATGACTAAAAGCAAATTCACGACCGATTTTATCCTGTTCGTGACTAAATACAAAGAAAAACAGAATAAGCAAGCAAATGGAAAATCAACAAAATCAACCGGAAAGACAAGAGAACAAGTGGTCGAAGAGATCGAGCGGGCAAGAAAAGCGGCAGCTAACGGAGACTTTTCTGTTTCACGAAACGTGAACTCAATTTGAAGCCTGGTTTTGTAAATTTCTATTACATCTTTGTCAGATATATCAGCGCCTGCAGAGATATAACTTATGAGATTCTTTCTTTGAAGAAAATCATATAATGAGGTCATCTCGACTTTTGGAAATGTCGAAAATAGTTTATAAAAGACCCAATATCGTTATTAATTTTGCCTCTTTCTGCCTCATTTTTTACTTTATTATCTTGCGATAGTCCGCTATTGCTTCACTATTAAAGCAAAAAATGAATTTGAAACAGACTAAAATTAATTAACGTCCAAAAGTCGAGATGACCTCAATGACTCTTTACGCTTTGTTTGATGCCTTGGAATGCACGGTGGCAGAATATAAACCGCTTTGCTTTTTTTCGCTAAGGCTTCTTTAGATAGATGGGGCAGGACCAGGGAGTAGAATTTTGCGGGCTGAAACGGAAATACGCTATAATTTGGCAAGGATACAAAAAAGGCATAAAAGAGAAATATGAGATATTCCTTTTTTATACCTTATTTATCTGCGTGTTTAAGATAAAGGGGATTGAAGTGTTCCCGATAAATTCATCAAAAAAATGAATAAAACACGTTGCTTGAAAAAATTCAAAACAGCTTCTATGCTTTTACTTTTTTAATGAGAAAGATTGATTTCCTATCATATTTCCATCACAGAATAAGTCTACTCTGTAATCGCCCGGATAAAGAAATTCTTCAATATTCCAGTAAAGCGTTACTGCTTGCTCTTCGCCGTTGAATTCAATCATTTTACGGCATGAATATGCAATATCTTTATTTTCGTAAGGGAATACGTCGTTGCGGTTTTTTACCAGAATGTCTCCATCAGGTTTCTGGATGCGTGCATAAACATATTTTTCGCCCACTTTTGTAGTGATGTTACGTGCAATAGTGAATACGATTTTAATATCTGTAGCTCTGCTTATGCGATTTGTTTCGCGACCTCTCTTATCAATAGCTTCAGCTTTGATATTTACGGCATTAAGCTGAGATGCAAGATCTACCTTTTCAGTCAGACGTTCTTTTTCTTTCGAAAGTTGGTTGACTGTTTGAGTAACAGCTGAGTATTTTGATTTTACGTCAGCGTTTTCTGCACGCAACTGAGCATTAGCCTGGTTCAATGAGTCAATCTGAATGATGTAACTTTTCATGATTGCACGAAGTGTGCTCAACTCTTTCTTCAGTTCTGATATCCGGCGGGCATTGGTAGCCTTCACGGTTTTCAGTTCCTCAAGCAGACGTTGAACTTTTACTTTTTCGTTATCGAGCAAATCGATTAAAGAATCGTTTTTTACACTCAGATGGTTATAGCCTTCATATTGTACGGCAAGCTGTTCATACTCCTGTTCAAGCTCCTCTTTCTGGATGTCAAACTGCTGCGACATTTCGGAAATAGTGCTTTGTTGTTTAAAAATAAAGAATGCACCAATCAGGAGTAAGGCAACTAATGCGCCAATAATTATTTGTATCTTTCTATTTTTCATATCTGGATATCTGATCTCTTCATTATTAACTGCAAAAATAATGAATTTGGACTGTTAACGTTTGATTTAAGATTATTTAAAGGCGCATAGCCTTAAATAAAAGCTTTTTAGTCACTTTTCTATGCATTGAAACAGATATACATCTTCGAATTTTCCTTTGCGGCAGATCCAGTCTTTAAGACAAACTGTTTTCTCAAAGCCTGATTTTTCGAAAAGAGATACAGAAGGGGTGTTTGAAACGGGTACATGAGCGTAAATCTGATGGAGATTGAGCATTCCAAACCCATAGTGGAGCATTTTATGCACTGCTTCGAGGGCAAATCCGTTTCGTTGGTGGTCGTAGTCAATAACAAGTCCTATTGATGCTTTCCGTGAGAGAGGATCAAAGTCAAAAAAATCGATACATCCGACGATTGTCTTTTCATATTCGATAACGAATCTGACCTGCCGCATTGAGAAGATATCATTTGTAAGAGTTTGTTCCAGATATTCCGAAATTACAAACTTTGACAGTGGTTGTATCTGAGCACCGAAAGACCACAGGTCCGAATTGTTTTCCCAACGGATGAAATGGGGTAAATCTTCTGGTTCTATAGCTCTTAGCGTTACTCTTTCCTGTGCAAAAAGACCTTTCATATATTAAGCTTTTTCTCTGATTTTATTGGAGCGCAATTCTATTTTATAATTATTACCTACTCTTTCGGTCATGAACAGAAGCATTTCTTCTACTTCGAAATCTTTGTCTCTGAGTATGTATTCTGCTGCTTGTGGCCGCTCTTTTTTGCTTTTTTCAGTCAGTTTTTTGTAAACTCTTTTTATACATGATATTCCTGCTCTGAAAAAGATTGCCGACTTGATGGCAAAAGAGAAGAAAAAGTTGTAATGCGGATAATGCTTTCTGAAAAAGATGAGCATGGCGCCGTAAAATATTTGTACATATTTGAACGACTCTTTTTTTGTCGATTCGCCTTTGTAATGCAGAATTGAGTAGGGTAGATAGTAGTTCTTGTATCCGCCCTGCAACACCCGGTATGAGATGTCGATATCTTCGCCATACATAAAGAATGCTTCATCCAACAACCCGACTTTATCAAGAGCCTCTTTGCGGAAAAGCATGAATGCTCCGCAAAGAACTTCCACTTCGTGAACAGAGTCTGCGTCGAGGTATAAAAGATTATACCGTGCGAAGATTCTTGATTTCGGAAATAAGCGCGAAAGTCCGAACATCTTGCACAATGAGTTCCACGGTGAAGGGAATGATCGTTTGGATTCATTATGGAAGCGTCCCGATGAGTCTATCATTTTTACGCCCGTGCAACCAGCCTGAGGATGCGAATCCATGAATTCAAGAACTCTGTCGAATACACTTTCTCCAACAAGCGTGTCGGGATTAAGCAACAGAATGTATTCGCCTTTCGCCATTCGGATAGCCTGATTATTGGCTTTCGCATATCCGATATTGTCTTTGTTGACTATAAAATGAACCTGAGGAAACCGAGGACGCAGAAATTCAACAGAGCCATCCGAAGAGTTATTATCAACTACAAATACTTCGCTGCTTCCGGTCTTTTCCAAAGCCCGGAAAACTGAAATAAGGCATTGCTCAAGCAGTTCCTTTACATTGTAGTTTACGATTACGACAGATAGCTTCATATGTATCATTTATCTTTATTATAAAGATTAACGTCATCCGGAGGTGCGTTATTGTATTGTGTTCTGAAAAAATTTAAAATAGCATTTATAGCTTAAATGTTTCCAGAAAAGACACCCGATTGGTAATTGATCGTCCCAGAGTAATTTCATCTGTATATTCGATCTCATCACCAATGGAAACACCTCTGGCGATGGTGCTTATTTTTACATCGTAGTTAGCTAATTTACGGTAGATGTAAAAATTGGTCGTATCACCTTCCATGGTCGTGCTTAGTGCAAGGATCACCTCCTGAATCTCACCGTTCTCAACCCGTTTAACCAGACTTTCGATTTGCAGATTAGAGGGTCCTATTCCGTCCATTGGTGAAATAACACCGCCTAAAACATGGTAATAGCCTTTGTATTGACGAGTGTTTTCGATAGCCATCACTTCTTTGATATTTTCAACCACACACACTACGCCTTTTTCGCGTTGTTCGTCTCCGCATATCGTACAGATTTCAGTGTCGGAGATCGTATGACAAACCTTGCAATACTTGATGTCACGGCGCAGTTCTATCAATGCATTTCCGAATGCATAGACCATCTCTTCTTCCTGACGGAGAAGAAACAACACCAGGCGTAAAGCTGTTTTCCGTCCGATTCCCGGAAGCTTGGAAAATTCATTTACCGCCTTTTCAAGTAAGTACGAAGGATAATTTTGCATAATTCAGTCTCTCTTTTATACAAATGTACTTCATTGAGCTTATTCATACAATAAGCAATACGAAAAACATTTTCCCATTCGAAAAACAAAAGTAAAGCGCTTACTGTTCTAAAAATGATAAAAGATTGATGAAAGCGCAGAGGAATTATGGATAAACAATCTCAGAAATTAGGACTTGCCGGGCTAACAGCTATTGTTTTTAGTTCAATGGTAGGAGGCGGAATATTTGCTATTCCGCAGAATATGGCAGAAGGTGCTGCTCTCGGAGCAACAATTATTTCATGGATTATCTCCGGTGCCGGAGTGCTTTGCCTCGTTCTGACATTCAAAATACTTTCCGATCTGCGTCCCGATCTGAATGCCGGGATATATCAGTATGCGAAAGAAACGCTTGGCAATTATGTAGGGTTTAATATCGCCTGGGGATACTGGTTGTGCGCTGCCATGGGAAATGTGGCTTTTGCGGTTATGCTCAACGATGCACTCGGTTACTTCTTTCCGTTTTTTCTCAACTACAGTTGGCAGACGGTATTGCTCGGCACCGTGTTTATCTGGGGAATGTTCTTTATTGTGGCCTCCGGAATTAAAGAAGCATCAATCGTAAATACGATAGTGTCGGTCGTTAAGTTTCTGGCAATAAGTATGATTATTGTTGTGATGGTCATTTATGCGAAGGTAGGAGCATTGTCCTATGATTTTTGGGGCGAAGCCATTCATCCGGCATCGCTTAGCGAACAGATAAAAAGTACCATGCTTGTCACGCTCTGGTGCTTCATAGGTGTTGAAGGTGCAGTAGTGGTTTCGGGCAGGGCAAAGAATAGCCGGGATGTGGGTAAAGCCGGTGTAATCGGATTTTTGCTTGCGCTTCTGCTTTA
>JBOFDD010000127.1:0-1836 GCA_051646645.1 Bacteroidales bacterium
GATCTTATAATGAAGAAAATTATTTTGACCATGAGTTGCCTGGTGGCACTCTCAGCTATGGAAATCATGGCGTGTACAAATTTTCTGGTAGGGAAGAAAGCTTCGGCAGATGGCTCTACTATGGTGACTTATTCGGCTGATTCACATGCTTTGTATGGTGCTTTGTATCATTTCCCGGCTGCAAAATATCCGGAAAAAGCAATGCTTGAAATCTCTGAATGGGATACAGGAAAACCTCTTGGCCGTATTCCTCAGGTACGAGAAACGTACAATGTCGTAGGTAATATGAATGAGCATCAGCTTACAATTGCCGAAACTACATTCGGCGGAAGAGAAGAGTTGCAGGATACAACGGGTATTATGGATTATGGATCTTTGATTTACGTTACACTTCAGCGTGCTAAAACAGCTCGTGAAGCTATAAAGGTAATGACTGATCTGGTTAAAGAATATGGTTATTATAGTTCTGGTGAGTCTTTCTCGATAGCTGACCCGAATGAAATCTGGATTATGGAGATGATCGGTAAGGGTCCGAGAAATAAGGGCGCAGTTTGGGTAGCTATTCGCATCCCGGATGACTGTGTTGCTTCACACGCTAATCAGGCACGTATCCGTCAGTTCCCTTTAAACGATAAAGAGAACTGTTTGTATAGTCCTGATGTTATCTCTTTTGCACGCGAAAAAGGATACTTCAACGGATTAAATAAAGATTTTAGTTTTGCTGAGGCATATGCACCGCTTGATTTCGGCGCATTGCGCTTTTGCGAAGCACGTGTGTGGAGTTTCTATCGCATGATGAATCCTGAAATGGATAAATATATCTCGTATATCAAAGGCGAATCGAAAGATCCGATGCCATTGTACATCAAACCATCGAAAAAAGTGACTTTGGCAGATGCAATGGAAGGTATGCGTGACCACTACGAAGGTACACCGCTTGATATGACTCAGGATCCGGGTGCCGGTCCTTACAAAGTGCCTTACCGCTGGAGACCGATGACTTACAAAGTTGACGGACAGGAATATTTGAATGAGCGTGCTATTGCAACGCAGCAAACAGGCTTTACATTTGTTTCGCAGATGCGTAGCTGGTTGCCTGATCCGGTAGGTGGTGTTCTTTGGTTCGGAACAGACGATGCGGCACTTTGTGTATATACTCCGATGTATTGTTCGATAACTAAAGTTCCTGAGTGTTACAGCGAAGGAAACGGTAGTATGCTGAACTTCTCGTGGACTTCTGCGTTCTGGATTTATAACTGGGTGTCAAACATGGTTTACAACAAATGGGATTTGATGTATCCTGATTTGAAAGCTTTACAATCAAAAATGGAGTCGAATTTCATGCAAATGGAGCCGGCTATTGATAAAGCCGCTGTCGAATTGTATGAGAAAAATCCAAAAGAAGCAATTGCATTCCTGACAGAATACAGCGATATGCAGGCTGAACAGGCAACCCGCAGATGGAAACAATTTGGTGAGTTTCTGCTTGTTAAGTTTATCGATGGAAATATCAAACAGGAAGTGGATGGACAATTTATTGAAAACGGACATGGTCTGCCTGCTAAACCAAAATCAGCAGGATATTCTGAAGATTTTTACCGTACTATCGTAAAAGAATCAGGAGATAGACTAAAGGTTACGTTTTAAATTATAATTTTGCAAAAAGCTATAAAGGTTGTTTTGACTTACATACTGTGAGATCAAAACAACCTCAGATTAAAAACTAAATAATACTTCTTCTATGAATAACGAAGCATTAATGAAAGAAGTGGCTTCTAAAGCTCAGCAATGGATGAGCGAAGCTTATGACGAGGTAACTCGCAAAGAAGTGCAACG
>JBOFDD010000128.1:0-8098 GCA_051646645.1 Bacteroidales bacterium
CTTCAGATTTGCTGATGACTTCTTTCAGATTTGCGGTCACCCACAACACCCTTGTCATTCGCTAATGTTTCCTATCAACTCGGCACATACAGGAACTTACATCCTGCTAGCTTAATACCATGCCCGACATACAAAAAAGGAGAGATCTTTCGATACCCTCCTACACAAATAACAACTAAACTTAAAATCTATTGAACGTTGAAAATTTCTTTAATTGCCTGAATATAATTTTGCTTTGGCTGTAACCCCATAATTACCTGAGGTTCTCCATTTGCCGGACAGTACAATAGAGTTGGCAAACTCTGAATACCTAAATCCCTTGCCAGTTGCTTTTCACTTTCTACATCAACTTTGTAGAACTCTACTTTGCCCTTATATTCTTTTGCCAATTCATCCATGATAGGCGCAACCTTGCGACAAGGAGCACACCAATCAGCATAAAAATCTATTATACAAGGCTTATTCCCCTTATATTTCCATTGATCTTTGTTGAGTTTATAATCAAAAACTTTACTCAAGAACTGAGCCTGAGTCATTTTCTTCACGCCATCTTTTTCAGCTGATACGCTTATAACAGAGGACACTTCCTGATTGGGCTGTGAATCTTTGGGCTGAGAGTGCGCACACGAAAAGCCAAAAACAAGAATAGAAGCGATTAAAATTAATTTTGATTTCATAAACCTGTCTGAATTTCATGTATAACACAGGTATCAAATAGATTGTTTTTGAACCGCACTATTTTTGTGATTTGTTTATAACTCTACCCAAAACAAGCATAAAACTGTACATTTAATAACATTTTGATTATTCCAAATCCAACTTTTAACCTGGGATGATCTATTTTTATCTCACTTTATAAGTTCGTATATATGTGCATCCTAAAAAAAAGTCGTTACTTTGCGGCTAAAATCAATAAATATAGAGTAGTATGCCTTTGAATCTTCCCGACAATTTGCCGGCAATCGATCTATTGAAAGAAGAGAATATCTTTATATTAAACACCTCGAAAGCCGAATCACAGGATATCAGGCCTTTACGCGTATTAATTCTCAACTTAATGCCATTAAAGATTGAAACAGAAACGGACCTGATCCGTCTTCTTTCGAACTCGGCGCTACAGATTGAAGTGAGTTTTCTGCGCATAAAGGAGCATGAATCCAAAAACACGCCGGCTGAACATCTTGATGCTTTCTATCATACATTTGATGAAATCGAAAACCAGCGCTATGACGGTATGATCATTACCGGAGCTCCGGTAGAGACTCTTCCATTCGAAGAAGTTTCTTACTGGAAGCCGATAACAAAGATCTTTGACTGGGCAAGAAACCATGTTACTTCTACGCTTTATATTTGCTGGGCTGCTCAGGCAGGACTCTATCACTTCTTCAATGTTCCGAAATATCCGCTTGAGAAAAAGCTGTTCGGGATATTCAAACATACGGTAAAGGATCAGAAGATACCAGTATTCAGAGGATTTGATGATGAGTTTTTTGTCCCTCACAGCCGTCACACGGAAGTTCGTACAGAGGATGTTATTCATATCGATGGACTAACCGTACTTTCCGAATCGGAAGATGCGGGATTATATATGGCTATGGCGAGAGAAGGTAGAGAGTTTTTCATTTCCGGACATTCAGAATATGCTCCTTATACTTTAGATACGGAGTACAAAAGGGATTTATCAAAAGGACTTCCGATTGAAGTGCCTGAAAATTATTACCGGGATAATGATCCTGAAAAGGGTCCCGTCGTACGATGGCGCGCACATGCGAATCTGTTATTTTCAAACTGGCTGAACTATTATGTTTACCAGGCTACGCCTTACAATATTGATGATATAAAATAAAAACAGATAAATATGAAAGAGATAATTAAGGACTTGCTACGCAAAGAGTCTGAGGCTATTCTTAATTTACCGATTACGGATGACTTCGAAACTGCAGTGAATCTCATTGTCGAAGCTGTTCATAACAACAAGGGCAAACTGGTTACCAGTGGTATGGGCAAAGCCGGACAAATCGCGCTGAATATAGCAACGACTTTTTGTTCAACAGGTACTCCTGCTGTATTTCTTCACCCGAGCGAAGCTCAGCATGGTGATTTAGGTATCTTGCAGGAAAACGACATCATGCTTGTTATTTCCAACTCAGGAAAGACCCGTGAAATACTTGAACTGCTGATGCTTGCACGCAGATTAAGACCGAAAGTAAAATTCATTGTTATCACAGGCAATAACGAAAGTGAACTTGCTAAGAAAGCCGATGCTTGTCTGTTTACTGGCAATCCGAGTGAGGTTTGTCCACTTGGACTAACACCAACAACATCAACAACAATGATGACTGTTATCGGCGATATTTTAGTTGTTAACACGATGTTGAAAACTAAATTCTCGAACGAGGAATATGCCAAACGTCACCACGGCGGATATCTGGGTGAGCAATCACGCAAACAGAGTGAAGAAGAAAAATAAACTAAAAAGGCAGTTGCTAACCGAAAGTCGCAACTGCCTTTTTTTATTCACAATATTTTAAGAATAAGCTATTCCGCGTTTAGCGGTCTTTCCATCCCGGATTCTGCTTAAGAACAAATCCATTTGCATCGTACAAAGTGATCTGATCTAAAGGCAGAGGCTCAAGGTAAACTCTTGTCGACATAAGGTCTGTTTCGTTAAAGTAACGTTGAGTTTCAGCCTTAGGGGCAGGAACAATATACCCTTCTGCCGCATCATTTTCAATAAATACCTCAGTCATCTTAGGATGATCTGCTTTTCGAATCCATGCACCTCTGTTAATGTCAGAAGATTGCGTATTCAGGTATATATATTTTGCCCATCTTTTCAGATCCGAGTTTCTGAATCCTTCCATTGCTAGCTCAACTCTTCTTTCCCGACGGATTTCCCATAAAATCGGAGAAACAGAAGGATCTCTTTTCGGATCGTCATAGGTTACCCCATTTACTGCCGGAGAATTACCCATCACCTGCAAAGCGGGTAGTTTAGTCGTTTTACGCGCACGAATCAGATTCACAGATGCATCAAGATCTGCCTGAGTCACTGTGCCCAACTCGGCACATGCTTCTGCGTAGTTAAGTAAAACCTCTGCATAGCGCATTACCGGAGCATCAGTCGGATTCAGATTTGATTTACCTTCCTGCTTATCTTTTAAATCTTCATTCAAAAATTTGTGACAAGCATAACCCGTAGTCGAGAAGTTTGAGTATTCGCCTCTGACTCTTAGCACCGGAGAAAAAGTCTGGAGTAAACGACCATCTCTGTTTGTCATATAAGTATTATAGTCTTTATCTGCATCCGGAGCAACAATTGTACCATCTGATTTCAGATAACTGTCCAATAAGTCTTTTGACGCTCCGGTTTGAGCTTCAGTATTATTATATGTCACCAGATTATGTGTAACTAAACCAGTTGCGTACTCTCTGAACAGGATGATCTCCTTATTCCCCGTAAGGCTCAGCGAACTGAAAAGATCTCTGTAATTATCAGCAATCGCGTATTTGCCGGAATTCATTATGATAAGCGCAGCTTCTTTTACCTTCTGAAATACATTTTTAGCCAACTCCTGATCCAGATTATGATATTTCAGTACAGATGCTTCGTATAACATACGTCTTGTCATGAAAGACAAAACAACATTCTTGTTTATCTTAAGTTTATCATCTGTATCGCGAACATTTTCTGCGGCATATTGAAAATCTTCTAATACTTTCGCCACCACAAATTGTCTTGAATCCCTTGGGCGATATAACTCTTTGTCGGTTTCACTTAATACTTTATCAAACCAGGGCACATCACCATAATCCTGCATCAGATTGCAATATTCCATTGCTCTGAAGAAGCGACCAATACCTACCCAATGTTTTTTTGCATTATCAGGCATTGCCGATTTAGATACATTCTCAATAAACTGATTTGCTTTTCTTACATTTCTGAACCCCCATGCTGAAGATGTTGCGGGTTCTGTCTTCGTAAATGTAGTAGGAGTCGTAGGTGCAAAATCATCATTTAACGTCTCTCCGGAGAAGAACTTACCCCATGTATCTTTCATTCCATATCCTGTAAAATAGGTCGTATAGAATCCATAAGAATAATTTTCAACATTTGATTCACTTGCCCAGAAAGCAGGATCATCAGTCAGTTTATCTTCAGGCAGCTTTGTTAAATAGTCCTGACAAGAGCTTGAAAATAAAGCTAAAGCCGGTAGGATTGATATTAATAGTTTTTTCATACGAATAATTTCATTTTAATGTAGATAAATAAACTTCAAATGATTATTTAAATGTTACCTGAAGTCCGAATGAGAATGATCTGCTAAATGGGTAACTTCTACCGAAAGAAGCTTTATCATTATCATATTGTGTTTTACTGTAATCCATTTCAGGGTCAACCGGTACTTTCAGATTATCAAACTCGAACAGATTTTCTCCACTTACATAAACTCTCAGTTTATCGATCATCGCTTTACGCGTAATCTTTGCCGGAACAGTATAGCCTAATGTTATATTCTTACAACGCAGGTAAGACATATCTAACAGATATCTTGTCTGTGGTAAAAAGTTTTTAGCATTATTCGATTGTCCCTGATCTGTCGGTCTTGGATAAAATGCATTCGGATTCTCTGGTGTCCAGTAATCGGTCTGGTGCTGATACCATGACTCAGCCGGTCTGAAACCTGGTACAACCATAGATCCGGAAGCCCACATATCCCTTTTACCTACACCCTGGAAGAAAATATCCGCATCAAATCCTTTAAAGTTTGCTCCCACACGGAAACTATACTGATATCTTGGTGTTGAATTACCAATACGTTTCAGGTCACCGTGATCTTCAAGCGTGTTTTTACCATTATCAATTTTCCCATCTCCATTCAGATCTTTGTATCTGATATCACCGGGACCATAATAGAACCATCCGCTTTCGAATTTTGACTGATCGGCAATATTACCGTTTACACGATCACCCCATTTGTCTTGTGAAGTCGGATTTTTAATAGCAAAGTCTGATTCCTGGAAGATTCCATCTGTCTCGTAACCCCAGATTTCACCAAGGATTTTACCTTCATAGTTCTTATTCAGATCTTTCACTGTACTTGCATATTTAGTAATGCGTTCAGTAAAGTCAGAAACCATAGCCGTTGCATTTAATCTTAAGCCATTCCTGAATGTATGACCGAAATCTACAGCAATCTCCCAACCTCTTGTACGCATTTCTCCGTAGTTACGAGCAGGAGCATCTCCTCCAAAAGTTGATGGAAGAGTTACACCTCCGGAAATCATATCTGACAAATCCCGCTGATACCAGTCGAACGATACCCCAAGTTTATCATTAAAGAATCGAGAGTCGAAACCAAGATCGAGAGTTTTAACTCTTTCCCATGTAAGATTTGATGAAATAATTGAAGGTGTATTAATTTGCAACTGGTTATTTCCATTGATTAACCAATTGGAATTCTGAGTTCCCATAATAGAGATAAAGCGGTAATTACCTACATCCTGATTACCTACGCTACCCCATGATCCACGAATTTTCATTGTACTTAATACAGGCTGCAATGGTTTCATGAATTTCTCTTCTGTAATTCTCCATCCGGCTGAGAATGAAGGGAAGAATCCCCATAATTCTCCTGCTGGAAATTTTGAAGAGCCATCATAACGTCCATTAACTTCAAGCAAATATTTATCCGCATAAGAGTAGTTTATACGTCCAAAGAATCCGGCTGTAGACCAACTTCCTCTTGTACCTGTAACATATTGATCTCCGGTTGCAAGTCCCAGTTCCGGTTTAGAAGGATCAATTAGATTACGTCTTTCTGACATCTGAGATCTGTATCTGTAGTCCTCAATATCAGCTCCACCCATTACTTTGAATTGATTCTGACCAAGTGATTTCCCATAGGTCAGGTATCCTTTGAAGGTATTGGTACTATTCCAGAGAGATTCATATTTAACCCTGTTGTGCATAGGATCAGTATAGGTTTCATAAGCAATCTGACCATTCTTGATACCCGACCAGAAATTTAAAGCCTTAGCAGATCCCCCCTGAGAATGAATATGTGTGTTCGCACCCGTATAGGTATAATCAACATCGAATGTCAGATCTTTCATAATATTGACAGTTGTCCCTAAATTGATCCGAGACCACTCATCCGTTGTTTGCACCAGATTTGCCTGTTCTACCTCACTTACTGCACTTCTGAACGGACGCAACTCGCCTGTTTCTTCATCTCTCATCGAGCCATAAGGGTAAAATGATGGCCATCTGTACAAATAGTACCACGGATCATATACATCTTTCATACCAAAGTTATATGGAGAGTCTTTGCCAGTACTTGTGTAGAATATTTTAGATCTTAGAGTCAGGTATTTATTAACTTCACTATTAACCCCTAAACTGGCATTATAACGCTGAAATTTATCCGGATTGGTTTTCAACACCCCTTCTTGTCCCAGATATCCTAAGTTCAGGATATAATTAATTCCTTTATTGCTTCCTGTTACAGAAACATTGTGATTTTGTTGCGGAGTATATTTTCGCATGAACTCCTCATTAACATCCCATTCTCTGTAGAAATAAAGTTTTTCACCTCTTATCTCAAAGTCACGTCCCATTACCATTTCAGGACCAAGATTTTTACCTCCGTAAAGTTGTCGCCACTCTTTCATTTTTTCAATAGCAAGAGCATCAACATTATAACCTACAGCACCAAAAGACTGGCTATTCGGATTCGAGCGCTGCGCAGCCATCAGTGCCATTTCAGCACCTTCAAAACTTCCGGCAATATTCGGCGTTTTTGTCGGTTTATTAAATGAGAAGTTATTTGTATATGAAACGGAGAAAGATGCATCTTTCTTCGGATTCTTAGTAGTCAATAAGATTACGCCCCATGCACCTCTGGTTCCGTAAATAGAGGTCGATGCAGCATCTTTCAATACAGAGATTGACTCGATATCATCCGGATTAATCAAATTCAAATCCGGAACCTCCACATTATCAACAAGAATAAGAGGTTTAGCGCCATCTACTGCATTCAGCGAACCCGAACTTCCACGTAAACGGATTGTGCTGCTTTTCCCAATTTCACCATTTGCCGCAGAGATAGTAAGACCCGGTGCAACACCCTGAAGTCCTTTAGAAACATCGGTTACCGGTCTGCTCTCTAATGATTTCCCAACATCGATAGTTGATACAGCTCCGGTCAGGTTAGCTTTCTTCTGTGTTCCATAACCCACGACAACAACTTCGCTAACTAACTGAGCATCTTCTTCAAGTGTAACTTTAAATGTACGTTGCTTACCAACCGGTACATTCTGAGGTTTATAACCAATATATGAAAATTCAAGAGTTGCATTCTGAGGTACATCCAAAGAAAATTTACCATCAAAATCTGTCATCGTCCCTATCGTAGTCCCCTTAACTACTACGTTTACTCCGACAAGCGATTCCCCTTTACTGTCTACAACAGTACCGCTAACTTTCACATTTGCTTGTTGTAAGGCAGTAGTTTCTGCCCGCAACGTGTAGATATCCGGATAAATAGCAGCTGTACAAAGCGCAAGCCCCACAACTGAAAGTCTTTTCATGAATTGATCCGGAATACTTAATCTGGCTCTTTTAATCATATTAGGAATTAAATTAAGGATAAGTTGGTTGTTAATATATTTTACTTTAATTTCTTCACTTTAAATTGGTTTTATGCAAATATATATTTATACATTATTCTTATTATAGGAATTCTATACATAAATCTGTATATCCATTTATTGCAAACATTATTTTAATTACATCACAAATATATGGTTAACTTGGGTAAAATTATCAGAATAAAGTTAAAAATGCGGGGTGTATTTTAAAAATAGAAAGGATTATAGGAATTTATTCCGATCAGAGAGAATCATTATGTTAATGATAGGTAAAATAAGACTAAGGATAGGATGCTGAATAAAATCAATCGAGTAGGTAGGGGGATTACTCCCCCTACCTCTCACACCACCGTGCATGCTCTCGCACACGGCGGTTTCTTTTAACTGTTTAACCTTGCGTGATTTAATGTGAGATTATACAACCCTTCCTCTTCAAACCATTTAT
>JBOFDD010000129.1:0-4496 GCA_051646645.1 Bacteroidales bacterium
AGCCTGTATGCAGATGGAGATCTTTCGATCCGGGTCTGTACACAGGCTTTTTTGTTTTATAGTAATGGACTGAATAATCTGAGCAGGGAGTTGATAAATCTCTTTTTTAGCGGATATTTATCCCAGATATTTAAGGTGATCTTTTTACATTCTTTCTGATCATTGAGGAAAACAGATTTGAATTGTTTTGTTTCCTGGCTGTCGTAAATAAATGCTGAAAGTTCGAAATTGTGCTCAAAGCTTCTGAAATCGATATTTGCAGAACCAACAACAGAGAGATAATCATCAATTACCATCATCTTGGCATGCAGGAATCCGGGATTGTAGAAATAAACTTTGATGCCTGCATGAAGAATCTCTCTTATATAGGATCGGGATGCATGATGAGCCAAAATTACATCACTTTTGCGAGGCAACATAATGCGGACATCTACTCCTGACTGTGCGGCCGTTTGCAAAGCAATTAATAAGCTTTCCGTTGGTAAAAAATAGGGAGTTTGAATATAAATGTAATTTCGTGCAGACGAAATAGCTTTTATGTATCCCTTATGAATCGGGTGAAAAACGCCAAAAGGCCCGTCTCCTACAATTTGGATTAGTGTATTTCCTTTTTGCTCGGGAATTTTATACTGGAACGGGCCGCTCGGAATCTGTTTAATTGAAAAGTAGCGATCTATCAGGAATTGTTTTTGTAATCCAAGAATGGCAGGTCCTTCTATTCGTATATCTGTGTCGCGCCAAATCCCGTTTTGAATACCTCTGACGTACCGGTTTGCAATATTCATTCCACCCATATAGGCAACGTCACCATCAATGATGACCATCTTGCGGTGATTGCGGTAATTTACTTTGCTGGTTAATATCTGAAATTTTACCGGAAGAAACCGGATAAGTTCTATTCCGGCTTCTTCCATTTTCTTGAAAAAGCTTTTAGGTACTTTCCAGCATCCGACATCGTCATAAATAAAAACGATTTTTACTCCTTCTTTCGCCTTTGCTATAAGATCATTAGCGAACCGGTTCCCTATATCATCATCTTCAATAATGTAATACTCTACATATATATAATTCTTCGCTTTTTGAATGTCATCATGCAAACTATCCATTTTGCTCTCCCCATTTATGAAATAATTGATGCTGTTGCCATCATATAGAGGAGAATATTGATGATGATTAAGGAGTTTTACTAAACTTTGAAACCTGTCGAGCACTTTGGATTCGTTAGTTTGAACACCTACTGCTCCGGAATGTAACCGGTTGAATAATTGTTTCATGCCTCTTTTGGTGATCATTCGCTGTTTGGTATAGTCTTGTCCGAAAAACAGATAGATAATGATACCGACAAATGGAATAAAGAGTATAACTAAAATCCATGCCAGACTTTTGACCGGATTTCTGTTTTCCGAGATAAGAATACCAATCATTCCTAATGCAGAAATCAGATAAAGCGTCTGGAACATGTAATAAAGCCAATCGTTAATTGTCATGATTGTATCGTGTTTTAAGGTTTAAAACAAAAATACAATTTTTTTTGTTCGGAGGATGATAATGTCTCTGATTTATTACTCTCCGCTTTGACGTTCGATATCGATTATTTCTCCCCGGCGTTCAATATATTCATACAGGTAACGATAAAATTTATTTTGAGATAAAGTATCACTGTCTCCCAGAATGAACAGTTTCATTTTAGCTCTTGTGATAGCCACATTCATGCGGCGTAAATCAGAAAGAAATCCGATATTCCCTTTTGCGTTAGCACGTACCAGGCTGATTAGTATTACATCTCTTTCCTGTCCCTGGAATCCATCAATCGTATTGACTGAAATGCGTTTTCGGAGTGGACGCAAAAAGCTATTTCGCTTTATCAGTTGTCTCAGATAGTGAGTCTGTGCTTTATAGGGAGAGATAATCCCGAAGTCGATTGACTCGGACAGAATCCGATCTTTCCCAATATTCTTTATATACGTGATAAGTTGTTCAATAAGAATTTCGGCTTCTTTGGTGTTAATCAGACTCTGCCCTTTGCGATAGAAACTCTCTTCAAAGTTGTTCCCTTTTGTGTCAATCCAGACTAAAGGCATATCCCAAGATAGTATAGTCCGGTATTTAACATCCGGAGATGCGATGAGTTTCTCATCGTAAAATACTTTGGATGAGAAGTTCATAATATCCTGATGCATCCGGTATTGCGTAGTAAGCATAGTCGAGATGCCAGGTTTGGCCCGCATGAGTTTCTGCATCAGTGTTACGGAAAGACCAGCCCGTTCGGCTTCAAAGCATTTTATAGTAGGAGGCAGCTGGAAATGATCACCAGCTAATATGACTCTGTCTGTTTTTGCGAGAGGGATCCAGCAAGCTGCTTCCAATGCTTGCGCTGCTTCGTCAATGAAAACGGTGGTGAATCTTTTATGGCTCAAAACCCGGTTTCCGGCACCTGCTAAGGTCGATGCGATCACACGTGCTTCCGAGAATAAGTACTGTTCGATCCGGATCTCAATTTCAGTAGCTCTGGTCCGGAGTGTGCTTAATTTATTACGTAACCCTTCTCTGGATTCAGACTTATTCCTCAGGCTTTTGATGATCTCCCGTATGGATCGTCTGATGTTCCATAGTTCGGGGTAGGCTGGGTGAGATTCATATTTACGCTCATAGGTATGAGGCAGTATTTTATCATTTACTCTCGAGGGATTGCCAACTCTTAGCAAAGGAACACCTCTGTCAATCAGTTTCTCACAAAGATAATCCGTTGCAATATTGCTTTGTGCGCATACGAGTACCTGATTTTCTCTGTGTAATGTTTCGTAGATTGCCTCTACAAGGGTAGTTGTTTTTCCCGTTCCGGGAGGACCATGAATAATGGCTACATCTTTAGCATTAAGGATTTGGTTGACAGCAGACTCCTGACTGCTGTTGAGCCAGGGAAATCTTATAGGATAGCCTTCTGTAAAACGAGGTGTTGAACTACCTAATAATATATTACGTAATTCCTCTAACCTTGAATTTTTTGCTTCGGCTGCTTCTTTTAATGCCTTAAACATGAGAGTGTAGGAAGTCTCATCAAAATAGGTTTGGATTCCAATTTCTTTTTGTTGCAGAATTGCAAGGAAAGATGGGCCCGAAATTGCCACGTAGAGACGTTTGTCTTCGGCAAAGCTTATAGTTGCTGCAGGTGTAAAATGTTGCAGATTTCCTTTATTGTCTTTCGTGAAAAAGCGCACGGGTCTGCCTGTCTCAAATTCGTGATCTGTTTCACGTAAATCGAGGCAATCTATTTCAATAATATACTGATTGAGAGAATTGTAATA
The DNA here is from genome assembly GCA_051646645.1 of Bacteroidales bacterium. GTDB lineage: Bacteria > Bacteroidota > Bacteroidia > Bacteroidales > UBA7332 > UBA7332. The sequence continues at coordinate 3,306 of JBOFDD010000129.1, forward strand.
AGCCGATCCGGTTTGAACAGGGTACCAGTAATTTTCTTTTACTGTTTCATTTGAAGAGAAGATTGAATTATTCTGTTTATCATAAAGTTCTTTTTCAAACTCATATTCTTGTTCTAAAAGCCTTATTGAATGCCTGATATTGTTAATTGGGTTACTGTCGTAATGCATTGTATAGTTTTTTTCTATTCCACTATCGAAATTACTAATAATAATATTATTCTCCAATTCTTGTTTATAATAATTATGTACATATATTTGCAGTGTTGAAATGATTACAAATAGACATGTGTTTAAGATATGGGTTACTGTATCTATATATTTAAACCAAAGTCGGAGTCTGTTTGTTATTCAATTAAAAATAAATACATTAAGAGAAATGAAAAAGATATTGATTTCTTTTTGTTTATTAGCTTTCATGAGTATTAATGCACAAAACAAAAATGTTATGAAATTCGAACTTCCTAAATTACCTTATGCTGCCGATGCACTGGAGCCAGTTATTAGTAAAAATACTATCGATTTTCACTACGGAAAACATCATCAGGCTTATGTGAATAACTTGAATAATCTTATTCCTGGAACAAAGTTTGAAAATGCGGACTTAGAGACTATTGTTAAAGAATCTGACGGCGCAATTTTCAATAATGCAGCTCAGGTTTGGAATCATACATTCTACTTTAATTCATTTAAACCAAACGGAGGTGGCTTGCCAGCCGGTCCTTTGGCTGATGCTATTAATAAGAAATGGGGTTCATTTGAAAATTTTCAAAAAGAGTTTAATGCTGCATCTGTTTCATTGTTTGGGTCAGGTTGGGCATGGCTTGTTAAAAATAAAGATGGAGAACTTGAGATTGTGAAAGAATCAAATGCAGGCAATCCAATGACAAAAGGTTTAACTCCGATTCTTGCTTTCGACGTATGGGAACATGCTTACTATCTGGATTATCAGAATCGCCGTCCTGATCATATTTCAAAACTATGGGATATTGTTGATTGGGATGTAGTTGCTTCAAGATATTAATAAAAAGGGAATTTCTAATTTTAGAAATTCCCTTTTTTGTATGTCGGGCATGGTATTAAGATAGCAGGATGTAAGTTCCTGTATGTGCCGAGTTGATAGGAAACATTAGCGAATGACAAGGGTGTTGTGGGTGACCGCAAATCTGAAAGAAGTCATCAGTAAATCTGAAG
>JBOFDD010000130.1:0-3423 GCA_051646645.1 Bacteroidales bacterium
GAATATGTTTAATGAATTCAAGCGTCAGGTGCACCCTAATGCAGTTTTGCCTGTGCGGATTAATAAAGAGGTTGTACCTTATGAGCTGGTGACAAAAGTGCTGGCATTTATGTTCATTTATCTCATGATCATACTCGTAAGCTCACTTATTCTAGCCGGACTTGGTACAGGGTTTGAAGAATCTGTCGGTTCAGTGATCACCTGTATCAGTAATGTTGGTCCGGGCTTGGGCGAAACTGGCCCTGCGGGTAACTTTGCAGGACTTCATCCGTTTGCAAAATGGTTCCTTGCATTCATTATGCTTGTAGGACGACTTGAATTATTTACAGTACTTACTATTCTTACTCCTTCTTTCTGGAAAGAGTAATTTCAATGTGTAAAAAGCTATTTCGTTTCTGTTCATACAGCGGACGGAATAGCTTTTTTAATAACAGAATCTATGCTAAATTCCGTATTACTGGTATCTCTGCTTACCGCAGGACCCGCAGACACAACAAAACTTTCACAACACCATTTATCAGAGGTCGTTGTTACCGACCGTCTGCCGCTTTCTTCGTTAAACCTTGATATACGCAGAGTTGGTCTTGAGGTGGCACAGCCCGCAGCTATGATGAGTGTGAATGATCTCCTCTCAATGACCCCTTCCGTAGATACGGACATCGAAGGGAATGTATATGTTCGCAACAGCGATAAAATACAGTTTACCCTGAACACCATTCCTCTTGGTTATCTGAATGAAAACAGGGGAGATATTCTTCTTCAGATGCCTTCTTCTATGATGGGCGAAGTACGTGTCATCCAGAATCCTTCAGTACGCTATATCCCTGATGGGGTAGCAGGAATTGTTGATTTTCGTACCCGCAATAATGCCTTCTTTGTTTCTAACCAAAAAGGAACATCACAGGTCGCAGGTCTTGAAGCCGGTTCTCACGGAAGGGTAGGAGCAGACTATCTGCTTCAGACAAATGTATCGGATAAGCTCAGATTAAAATTTGGAATACAGACTAAGCAGGATTATCGCAGCCGTGAGTTTAAAAACAAAACGTTGTTTCTCAAAACACAGGAGCGCGAAGAACAGAACAATGATGCTTCTGCTTATCCATGGACAAACTCGGCGATATTCTCTGCCGCTTACAAAGTACGTCCATATCTCACTATGCAACTGACTGCGGATGGTATGTTATCTGATTATGATCGTACCGGAAATATCCGTAACGATAAATACAAAGCCGGCGAAACCGATCCGTCAACGAAAGCGCGGGTTACACGCTATAACGATCAGAGCTTTGCTACCGGAGGTTTACAGTATAAAGCGACTTTCGATATTCCTAAAGATTTGCGCCACTCGTTGCAGTTTGAGGCCGCATACCGCTATTCTGATAAAAAAGAACGGAACCATTTCGATCGTCGTCCAAAACCGGATATGCTCGTTCAGGACAGTTCTGCTTTTTCATCTTATTCAAATGATTTGTATGCAACAATCAATCATCGCTTTTATGAGCATACGGATACGCGAAGCGGCAATCAGTTTGCCTTTACGCTTAATTCCGGTGCGGGATACCGCAGAGAAGACGGTGTGCTCATTAGCTCGAAAGACTACATCAAACCTGCTAAACCTGCTGTAAGAGATCATTTCCGGCTGATTCGTTCGGTTTATTCACTCTATACTGAGGCTGTAATGCGTGTGGCTTCTCTTACTCTCGAAGCCGGAGTAAGAGGTGAATACACGCATCGCTGGCAGTCAAACATGAATCCACAGTCAGAGGTACGCAATGACCGTTTTGAATTCTATCCCCGTGTTGCTGTTACTTATGACTATCGGGCAAGTCAGTGGCGCATGGATTACAGTCGTCGTGTTAACAGACCTCTTTTATCCGAGCTTAATCCATCTGTCAATAATTCCGATCCGACACGGATATTTGCAGGAAATCCCGATCTGAAACCAGAACTTGCGGATAATTTGAGCTTTGGCTACCGCTACGCAACAGCAAAATGGTCGTTGATGCCACAGTTGTTCTACACACGCACAAGCCGTGCTATTACAGACGTTTATCTGGATGATAATAAAGTGACAAAAGACAATCTGGATAATACTACCAATGCTGGCGCCGAACTTTCATTTACAGTTAAACCGGCAGACTGGGTAGAGCTGGGGGTATCCGGATTCATTGCCCGCAGTCAGATAGACGGCCGTGCATTAGGCTACGGTAAGGATAAGTCAGGAACGACAGGAGGAGCTCAGTGTGTGGTTACTTTCCGTCCGTTTAAAACAACCGACGTTCAGTTTACGGGCAACTATATTTCAGACCGTATTACTTTGCAGGGACAATTCATGAGCGCTACAGGATTAATGCCTCGGTAACACAAAGAGTATGGGGCAACAGATTATTTGCTACACTAACCGTAAGCGATCTGTTAAACTCAATAGGAGAGCGCACAACCATTCGCACAGACGTTTTCGAAAAGACAATTAAGCGTCATCGTGATCCGCAGGTGATCATGTGCGGAGTTAAGATGGTTATTTAATCTTAATTGTTAATGCTTAACAAATAAATTATTAATCACATCCCTATCCGGGTTACTTTCATATAGTTACGCTTCCGAGTCAGAAAGATGGATAATCGGAATAAGAGTCTTACATTCTGATTTTAATACTGTTTGCTTTTGACAAAAAGGAGACATAATCGAATTAAACCTGACTTTCGGATATGTGTTTCATGTTATAAAATAGTTGCCTGTCGTTTGGTAAATTCGAAAAATAAAGCGAAATTCGCGCTCGAAACAAAAGTCCGTGGATTTTTGTATATCACAGAGAAAACACATTTCTAACTTTTAAAAATATAACTCAAATTCAAAATGAAAAAGAGTGCATTACAAATTGCTCGTGCAGCTTACCAACCAAAGTTGCCAAAAGCATTAAGAGGAGGCGTTAAAATTCAGGAAGGTGCTGCTACAGAATCAGTAGCTGACCAGGCTGAAATTGCAAAATTATTCCCTAACACATACGGAATGCCTGTTCTTACTTTCGTTGAAAACAACGAGAAAAGAGAATATCCTGCTATCAACGCAGGTGTAATCCTTTCAGGTGGTCAGGCTCCGGGCGGACACAACGTTATCGCTGGTTTGTTCGACGGATTGAAATCTATGAATGCTGATTCTAAACTTTACGGATTCCTTATGGGTCCCGGAGGTTTGGTTGATCATAACTATATTGAACTAACTGCTGAAATTATTGACGAATACCGCAATACAGGTGGTTTCGATATCATCGGTTCAGGTCGTACTAAACTTGAGGAAACTGCTCAGTTTGACAAAGGTCTTGAGGTGATCAAAAAATTGGATATCAAAGCTTTGGTTATCATCGGTGGTGACGACTCTAACACAAATGCTTGTGTTCTTGCTGAATACTACAAACAAAACAAC
>JBOFDD010000131.1:0-3257 GCA_051646645.1 Bacteroidales bacterium
ACTTCAGATTTACTGATGACTTCTTTCAGATTTGCGGTCACCCACAACACCCTTGTCATTCGCTAATGTTTCCTATCAACTCGGCACATACAGGAACTTACATCCTGCTAGCTTAATACCATGCCCGACATACAAAAAGGCCGGCAAAATATGCCGGCCTTAAAAACTACGTTTTTTCATTCGCCTCAAATCAACCGATACTCTCTTTCTTCACCAAATCTACTATCGCACTATCATCTGTGAGAGTATCAAATTTCAATGTATATAACTTATTGCGAATTAATATTGTTCAAAAATTCTGCGAATTTCGTTTAGGTCTTTAGTTTTAGTTAAAGCCATCATCAATAACACGCGTGATTTTGGAGCATTGTGAAATCCAGAAGCAGTAAATCCGTGATCTGTATCACTTACTTCACCATTCATAGGAACCATACCCACAGGTATACGAGAAGCTCTTACTACCTGAATACCGTTTTTAACTGCACGGTCTAGTTCAGTCATAACAGTTGGGTAAATGTTACCATTACCAACACCTGCGTGAACAATACCGTCTACTTTTGCATCAATAATAGCTTTTGCAGGAAGTGCAGAAGCATTTGCATAACCAATAAGAATATCTACTGTAGGGAATTTAGTCAAACCTTCTACGGAGAATTCTGAATTAGTTGTGTGGCGAGTCATAGGTACGCGAGTAAAGTAAGCTTTATCACCAATAACCTGGCCAAGAGGCCCATAGTTAGGACAAGCAAATGCATCAACATTTGTTGAATTCATTTTTGTTACATCATCAGCACCAAGAATGTAATCGTTCATCATAACCATTACACCTTTACCTTTTGCTTCCGGAGTTGTTGCAGTTACAACAGCTTTGTAAAGGTTCATCGGGCCATCAGCACTTAGAGCTGTAGATGGGCGCATTGCACCAACCAATACGACAGGCTTGTCGCTTTTCACTACAAGATTAAGGAAGAAAGCTGTCTCTTCCATTGTGTCTGTACCGTGAGTAACAACGATTGCATCACATTTATTTTCTTTAAATAAACGATTGATTTCAGTCGCTAATTTCAACCACACCTGATCATTCATTTCCTGGCTACCAATATTCGAGATTTGCATCCCTGAAATATCTGCCAGATTTTTCATCTGAGGAACTGCTCCAATCAACTGATCTACAGTCGCCACACCTGCTGTATAACCAGCCTGAGTTGCTGTAGCAGCAGACCCTGCAATTGTACCTCCTGTTGCTAAAATCATTACTTTTGGTTTAGCCGACACATACGTCACAGAAGCTACAATAAGAAGTAATGCTACGAAAATTTTGTTAATGGTTTTCATAAGAGTTAGTTTGATAATAATTAATGATTGTTTTTGTATTTATATACATCAATGGATACGACTTCACGAATTAGCGAAAATTCTAAAAGCTACCCAAATAATAATCCACACATTGCCTCTCTCAATATTTGGATATTGATATTATAACACATAAAAAACCTTTTGTATCGCAATATAAGCTGTTTTTTATGTTCCTCATATGCTATTTTAAATTCTTTTCAAGAAGTTAACACTGTTTTTACAGGTTGAATAAACTATCTTTGCTATTAATAAAACAGACAACTCTCATGAAAGTTTGCATAGCAGAAAAACCCAGCGTTGCGCGAGAAATTGCGCGAATTGTTGGTGCAAATACAAAAAAGGACGGATACCTCGAGGGAAACGGATACCAGATCACCTGGGTATTCGGGCATTTATGCACCCTCAAGGAGCCACATGATTATAATCCGGGATGGAAACGCTGGTCTGTAAATGACCTCCCAATCATCCCCGAACGCTTTGGCATTAAACTAATTACAAACCAGGGCGTTGAAAAACAATTCAAAATTATTGAGAAACTTATAGCTGGTGCCGATGAGGTTATCAACTGTGGTGATGCCGGACAGGAAGGTGAACTGATCCAGCGTTGGGTAATGCAGAAAGCCAAATGCTCCTGCCCTGTTTCTCGTTTATGGATTTCATCATTGACCGAAGAAGCCATACGTGAAGGCTTTCAGAAACTTCGTCCGGAAAGTGAATTTCAAAAACTATATGAGGCCGGATTATCCCGTGCTATTGGTGACTGGCTTCTTGGTATTAACTGTACACGACTTTATACCGTTAAGTATGGAAATAAAAATGTACTTTCCATCGGGCGCGTACAAACTCCTACACTGGCTCTTATAGTTAACCGTCAGCTTGAAATAGAGAATTTTACGCCCGAAAAATACTGGGAGCTAAAGACATTATACAGAAATACGACCTTCTCTGCTACGAAAGGCAAATTCGCATCTCAGGAAGAGGGTGAGAAATTTCTAGAAGAGGTAAAACAAAGTCCGTTTACAGTTACGGATGTGAAAACAAAAAAAGGCGATGAGTTTCCTCCCCGTCTTTTTGACCTGACTTCTCTTCAGGTAGAGTGCAACAAAAAGTTTTCCTTTTCTGCTGATGATACTTTACAACTTATTCAGTCTTTGTATGAAAAGAAGCTTACTACTTATCCGCGTGTTGATACAACTTATCTGAGTGATGATATGTATCCAAAAATTCCAAATATTCTGCGCGGACTAAAAGCTTATGAATTATATACTCAATTACTTTTAGATGGAAGCAAACTTCCAAAATCAAAAAAAGTATTTGATAACAGTAAAGTTACGGATCACCATGCAATTATACCTACAGGAGTAGTTGCAAACAGCATGAGTGACAGGGAGAAAAAGGTTTACGACCTGATTGCCAAACGCTTTATTGCTGCATTTTATCCGAACTGTAAGATATCAACAACGACGGTTTTAGGTGAAGCGAAAGAAATTCCATTTAAGGTTACAGGAAAACAAATACTTGATCCGGGATGGCGTGTAGTATTCACCAAAGAAGATAATACACCCGATGAGGATAAAGAAAAAGAGGATGAAGAATCAACTCTGCCGGCTTTCGTGAAAGGCGAAAGCGGCGAACACGTTCCTTCATTACTTGAGAAACAAACTCAACCGCCAAAACCTTATACGGAAGCGACCTTGCTTCGCGCTATGGAAACTGCCGGAAAGCTTGTGGATAACGATGAACTGCGCGATGCATTAAAGGAAAATGGTATTGGCAGACCTTCAACGAGAGCTGCTATTATTGAAACTTTGTTTAAACGTGACTATATCCGTAAGGAAAAAAAGAATCTTGTCGCTACAGATACAGCTGTTAAGCTGATGCAGACAATTCATGAAGAGCTT
>JBOFDD010000132.1:0-4142 GCA_051646645.1 Bacteroidales bacterium
ATAAGTGGTTTGAAGAGGAAGGGTTGTATAATCTCACATTAAATCACGCAAGGTTAAACAGTTAAAAGAAACCGCCGTGTGCGAGAGCATGCACGGTGGTGTGAGAGGGCGGGGGAGTAATCCCCCTACCTACTCGATTGAGGATATTTATCGTTTCGTTTGTTATATCGGATAAAACAATAACTTTGACGTCGTCTTTTAAATAATACAATTATGAGTTATATACTTGACTTTCTGTTAGATCTGACAAAGAATAACAACCGGGAGTGGTTTCAGGAACATAAAGAAGATTACGAAAAAGCGAAGACTGAGTTTGAGGAGCAGGTTCAGTTGCTTATAGACAAAATGACGCTTTACGATCCTTCGTTATCAGGGCTTGAAGTAAAAGAGTGCACCTGGCGCATCTATCGGGATGTACGCTTTTCATATGATAAGAGTCCGTATAAAACACATTTTGGTGCATTCATCACACGCGGAGGGAAAAAGTCGCCGTATAGTGGCTATTACATTCATATGGAGCCGGGCAACTGCCTGATGGGCGGTGGAATTTGGTGTCCTGATCCCAAACTGTTAAAAGCATTGCGCCAGTCGGTCTATGACCATACGGATGAATTTATATCTATACTTAATAATCCGGAATTTCAGCGTTTGTATCCTGAACTGGATACAGAGGATATGTTAAAAACGATACCCCGAAATTTTCCAAAAGATTATGCGTACCCCGAACTATTGAAGATGAAATCCTACCTCGTAAGTCATTCATTACCGGACTCGTTTTTCAATAAAAAAGAATGGATAAATAGTGTTGCGGAAGATTTTCGGTCACTCATGCCATTCCATCAATTTATGAATCATGCAGTTGACCTCTTTTATGAGAAATAAAAAAACCGGGGACATTCACATGTTCCCGGTTTTTTATGCCTGAGTTGTTAGTTCAGGCGTATGTTCTTTGTTCTTTAACGTTCTAACACAAAGAAAAGAAAAGTATTTGAAATTACCAAATGTGTTAGCATAATTTATGATAAATGTATGTGTATTTTACATTTATCTATACAATGCGCTAAAACGGTACCTATTCATAATTTAGTGCCACTGGCCATGAGGCGGCATCATCGGAGCATGTCCGCCTCCGGGCATATTCGGCCTTTTAGGTTTGTTCCCCGAGAATAATCTCAAATCATAAACCACCGTAGCCATAAAATAAGGAGAGAGAACATTTGCCGTAACATCCTCATAATAGTTATTTGTTACGTTTCTTGACAGCGCACTGTTTTGTCTTAACAGGTCATAAGCAGTTAACTTAACTTCAAGTCTTTTGCTTTTCAGGAACTTCCGTCCAAGCGATGCATTCAGCAGATAATAATTCTGATTAAATCCATCGGTCATACCGGTGTAATTCTGATACGAAAAATTCACCTCAGTCGTAAATCCTTTCCAGAATTCCCAATTTAACTTTGCATTAGCAACCTGGTTGAAGTAATTATTGTTCTTTTGCTTATCCAGATTGTTTTTCGTGAAATTAAGACGTGAATTATAGCTCACCGTAAAGTCCAGCCTGTCGCTGATATTACTGCTTAACACAAATCCGGGAGTCACACCATAGTCGTCAGTCACCTGCTCAATCCCATTGTAACGCCCGGGTAAGCGGTTGTATTTAAACATCGTATTAATGTTCAGATTACTTTTAAGGAAATCTATAGGCATACCGAAAGTAATCATTGCATTGGCCCCCCAGCTTCCGTTCAGGTTAACAGGTGTGGTCAGCTGAGCTCCCTCTTCAAGTATTATACCATTACCAATATCTGTTGGTTTGTCAGCAATAATCGTTTCGGTTCCGATATAATCCTTGGTTATGTTCCCGCCAATCATGGCAAAGAATGTTTTACCCGAAGCTGTGGTATGCGTATAATGCATAGAAGTATTGTAGCTGTTTTCCTGAGCAAGATCCGGATTACCTCCTGTCACAAGAAGCGGATTGTTATTATTAATCACATTCTGAAGTTGAGCAACAGAAGGCTCGTTTGAGTTTGCTCTCAGCATCAGACGAAATGAACTTTCGGAATTAATCTTATAATCCAGTCTCACAAACGGAAGAATCGCCCAGAAGTTTTTATCCGTTTCTACCATCTTAGGAAACGTCTGGTCGCTATACAAACTTGCATGTTCAAAATTCAATGTTGCATACAAAGATAATCCTTCTTTATTGTAAATACGCAACCCTGCTCCAACCTGCTGAGTCACATAGTCACTTTTAAAGATATTCGTCAATGCAGTATCCAGCAAAGCCATCAAATCCTTTGATTCTTTCGTCGTTCTGTAAGTTCTCCGGTCTGAATCATTATTGCTATAGTTTACGCGGTAGTTCAGATTCAGAACTGCGTTTTTCGTAAGTGGCTCTGAATAAGTCAGTCCTCCGCGAAGACGATAATTCATCCTGTCATTAACCTTATAACGTTGTACCGTATCGATTCTTGGAAACTCCGTCAGAAAGAACTCATTATACGAAGTGTAATAGTTTGTTCCGTCGTTTTTATTTGCATTTCCCGATACGGATACCGAAGCTGTTCTTCCTTTTTTCTTAAAACGATGTCTGAAAAGTAACTCACCGCCCAGATTATAAGCATCACTAGTATTATTGTTATAGATCTGTGAGCTGTTTTGCTTTTCACCATCGCGGTAAGTCATACCAAAAGTCTCATTTTTTGTGGAGTTGTCCTGGAAACTTAGTGACGGTCTGAACTGGATAACGTTACGGTCATTAATGGTGTAATCAAGTTTGAGATTGATACGGTGATTATAGTTCGTATTAGTACCCGAATATTCCTCATCGTAATTACGAACATACGGATTGGTTTCGAAGTAAGATCTTTTCGTAAAGCTCTCTTCATCATTCTTACTCCGGTTAAAGAAATAGCTTCCCGTTACTTTCATTTTTTCGCCCCACTGATCACTATAATTTATACCCAGCGCAGTTGTATTTGTAATACCCGGAAGCTGTCCGATCATAAAGTCAGATCCACCTCCGCGCATACTGCGTCGTCTTCCGCCACCTCCCATTGCACCGGCAATATCTTCCTGCGAGAAGTTCTGCTGATTGATATTGTTACTCATCCCCAGAATAGAGATGCGGCGATCGCCTTTGAAATAATTGTAGCTTCCGTTCAGTAAATAGCGATTCTCGGTTCCAAATCCGGCAGAAGCACGTCCGAACTGTTTCGCTTTATCCTGAGCGCGCGTACGGATATTAATTGTTTTCTGTGTATTTCCATCGTCAAATCCTGCAAACTCAGCCTGTTCACTCATCTTATCGAACACCTCGATACTCTCAACCATATCAGCCGGAAGATTTCGCAAAGCAAGAGCCGGGTCTCCCTCAAAGAAAGGTTTTCCGTCAACAAGAATCTTTTTGATCTGTTCGCCCTGAGCCTGAACCCCGTTAGCGTCTACCACAATCCCGGGCATTTTTGCTATGAGCTGCTCGGTAGAGCTACCCGCCATGGTTTTGAATGCCGAGGCATTATAAGCCAATGTGTCCGCTTTCTGTGTAGCGCGTGTAGCACGTCCTTTTGCCACCACTTCATTCAGTTCAATTGATTCCTCCTGAAGATAAAACGATCCTAACTTTCCGCTTTCCGGAAGCGATTTCAATTTCTTCTGAAGGGGCTTAAATCCGATAAAAGTAATCTTTAGCGTATAGCTGCCCTGAGGTATTTTTAGCATAGAAAACTTACCATCCGGATCAGTAGTTGCATAAAAAGGCTTTTTATCAGCACCATCCTGCGTAAGACTTACAGTTGCACTCGTAAGAGGCAGATTACTGCGATTTTCAAGCACTGTTCCCGTTATATGGATTTGAGCCGGAGCAAAAGCACTGAATGCGATAAAGAGAATCAAAAGCGTATAGTATCTCATTGAAAGGTTGTTTATTGATTAAATAAAAGTGTCCTGTAATTATCCATAAGACCATATTCTTCCATTAAGGTTTAATTTTGGAACTCAAAAAAAGGTAACTACTCAGGTATATTCTCCTTGAAACCTAAAAAGGAAAAAAATGCTCCTATCTGTTGAAATGTATCTAATAACTTTATCAAGACTGATTACACTTAATTTTGTACAAATCGTATTTTTGTATTTAATGAATG